>JAJDNY010000187.1 GCA_022340425.1 Desulfobacteraceae bacterium
CCCCCTCCGAACTGGCGAAGGTGCTTAAAGAACTTGCGGCAAAGGTGAAGTTGTCAGCATTTAAGAAGCATCCCCGGGGCCCGAAAAAACCCCAGCCGAAGCGAAAAAACCTAAAATACAGGCCTCATGTTTCTACTGCAAAATTACTCGAACAAAGAAAAAGGTAAAAGTACTACCTTGAAAGGGCTGATCACGACACCCAATCCCATGTCCAGATAAATGCGCAGTCGGCGATGGGTCACCTGGTAGAATACGCCGCGATCGCCATGGCGATCGGCCGCTTCGCGAAACCGCCAACCCAAGTCCTCCAACTGGCCTTCTGGGCCCACCGGGACGCATGAACTGAAAAGGCGAATTGGGCCAGCAAAAAAATGCCTAAAAACGGTTAAACTGGTCTCGGACACTTGGAGAAGCTGCAGCCGGACGCCGAAAGTAACGTAGTCGAAGATCGATCTCAGCACCCCGAAACCAACCAGGAACGGTTGATGAAAGGAATGTTTCAGCGGTGACGATGGGTTACCCAGTCCAGGGGTTTACGCGGTGGGCAGCGATGGTCGCCATGGGCAAGTCTGTCAGTAGGCTGGTCAAGAGAATCCCCTTGGAAAGAGGCGGCCAAAAAGGCGGAAAGACAGATGCGCCATCTCCATAGCCGTTTTGGAATCGACCGTTAACCAGGTGGTGAGCAAGCGGGAGTCAAGAAACGCCACATCCATTGGAGCCTGGAGGAAGGTAATTTGTTGTTGCAGGTTCGCCCCCGTGTCCTGAATGATGAGCTTCGATATGTGTTCCGTAAATGGCTCCTAAACGTTCCCCAAAAGGATGGGGGAGATCGGTTTGCTGCTCATATCACCCGGTTTTTTACAGTCTCCACTTGTTATTTTACGACCAAGACAGGCATTTCCGAAAATTCTATGACCCTTTCAGCGACACTCCCTAAAACGATATGGGAAATGCCTCGCCGCCCAAGCTTCCCCAGGACAACGAGATCTGCACCCCACGAAGCGGCTTCCTTTATGATAGCCTCATGGGGAATACCCTCTTCAATGAGGACCTCCAAATTGACTTTGTGTTTGCCGATCTCGCGCACCATGTCTTTGAGAAATCCTTGAGCCTGACTTTTCAGCTCTTCGCGAATGCTCCCGCTGTTTTTTTTTAAAAGGCTTTTCAACTGATCCGCCATCAAAACATCAAGAACATGGAAAAGCTTTAAATCAGATCCATGAATTTCAGCTATTTCGGCGGCCAAACGTGCAGCGTTGAGAGAGTATAGGGATCCATCCACAGGCACCAAAATTTTTTTAAAAATTCTCATGCGCTATTACTTTCCGCCGGCTTTTTTGCCGTTTCAACTGGAAAAGAAATTCTCTCTCCTTTTCCTCTAAATTTTCTTCGATATACTTAATGGTCGCCTGATAGAGCGGGATGTATATGTTTTCTAAAGCATTTATACGTTTCAAAGTCTTTTTTATTTCTGCCACCAGGCGAAAAAGGCCCACCTCGATTTCGGCCAACTCGGCAATAACCTCCATGCTTTCGTAAAGTGATTGGAGAACGGCGTCTATCGACGCTCCCGTGCCATGGAACCCATGATGCGGTGAAAGTTTGGGGAGGGTTATGCTTACCTTGGGAAGCGTGACGCCCATGAAGCTTTTTTCCATGATCTGCACTTTTTCTTCCAGGAACGTGCCCAGCGCGGCCCGCTCACAGGCAAGGCGGCCATGAATCAAAATGGCCTCTTGCAGATAGCCGTAGGCCGTTTTTAATGCCTTGTTCATCCTATCCCTTACCCCTTCAGCCTTAGTCGACAAGGTGCTGATGTGAGCCATCAAAGCCTCTTTCTTTTCATCCAGAAGCTCCAGGCCGTCTTCAGCAAAGGAAAGCTCCTCCTCAAGGCGCAGGAGGTTATTTTTATTAACTGAAAGGGGAAGTCTTGTCACTTTGGTTTCTATCCACTATTGCTCGATTCAGGGGGTGTGGTTTCGGGCAATTTCGATCCCTCCGTCTTTAAACCGTATTTTTGTATTTCTTCAGGTTTTACTCTGGTCAGATCTCTTGGCGGAAGCATCATGACCAGATCCCAGCCAAGTTGGAGTGTTTCGAAAACGGTTCTATCTTCGTAGGGACCTTGTTTGATAAAGCGTTCTTCAAATGCTTTGGAAAATTTCAGAAAAAGCCCATCGCGAGCTGTGAGATCTTCTTCCCCAATGATAGAGGCCAGTCTTTCCACCCGCTTTGCCTGGGCATAAAGCGCGTAGAGTTGGCTGGATAAATCCTGGTGGTCTTCTCTTGTGCGGCCTTCCCCGATGCCGTCACTCATCAGGCGCGACAGCGAGGGTAGCACATTGATGGGAGGGTAGATTCCTTTCTGGAACAACCCGCGGTCAAGCACAATCTGTCCTTCGGTGATATAGCCCGTAAGATCCGGGATGGGGTGGGTGATATCGTCATCGGGCATGGTGAGAATGGGGATCTGCGTGATCGATCCCCCGGCGGCGGCGATTCTCCCGGCCCTCTCGTAGATCGAGGCCAGATCACTATACAGATACCCGGGATAGCCCTTGCGGCTGGGGACCTCTCCCTTGGAAGTGGCCACTTCTCTCAAGGCTTCACAATAGTTCGTCATGTCCGTCAGAACCACCAGGACATGCATATCCTCCTCAAAGGCGAGGTGTTCGGCCACAGTTAAAGCAATCCGCGGGGTGATCAGTCGCTCAATGGAAGGGGCGTCCGCCAAATTGAGAAACATGACAACGTTTTTAAGACTCCCGCTTTCCTCGAAGTCTTTCCGAAAAAACTGCGCTTCTTCATGCTTGGTTCCCATGGCGGCAAAGACAATTGCAAATTTGCTCTCCTCTCCGATGAGCCTGGCCTGCCGAACAATCTGGGAGGCGAGTTGCGCGTGGGGGAGTCCGCTTCCTGAAAATATCGGCAGCTTTTGCCCTCTCACCAGGGCATTCAGGCCATCTATGGCTGAAATCCCTGTCTGGATGAAATCTTCGGGATAGAACCGGGCGACTGGATTTATCGGAAGGCCACCGATGTCGCGCGCTTCTCCGGTAATTGGCGGTGGACCGCCATCAAGCGGTCTTCCCAGACCATCAAAGATACGGCCCAAGACCTCCTCAGCCGAAACACGATATTGAAAAGGGTGTCCCAGAAAGCGAACTTTTGAATTGGATGAAGAAAGGCCAACGGTTCCTTGAAAGACTTCGACAACAGCCACATCATCGGAGACGGACAGAACCCGCCCGAGGCGAACCTCATTTTCGGGCGTAACGACTTCGGCGATCTCCCCAAAACCGACGTCCTCGATTCCTTTGACAAAGACCAAAGGCCCCTCTATGCGCAAGAGCCCCAGATATTCCAGTCCGGTTCTGCCGGGCAATTCTAAACCTCCCGCTTGAGGAGTTCATCGAATTCTTTTTCAACGCGGTCAAGAATATCCTTGAAAGGCATCGGATCATCTCCCTTGTAGGTGTACTTCATCCGTTCGATCTCCTCCAGGACCGGAATTTCCATTATTCGGTAGACCGGAATTCGATGGCGCACCACGGTCTCCTTCATTCGTTCAATAAATTTCAAGATAATCTGGAGCATCAAGACCTGTTTTTCGGCTGGAGAGTATGTGTCTATGGAATCAAAGGCACTTTGTTGTAAAAAATTCTCCTTTATGAGTCTCGCCCCCTGGAAAATCACTTTTTGATCCCCCGGCAAAGCATCTTCTCCGATGAGCTTGACGATATTCATAAGCCTGGCGTCTTCCTTGAGGAGCGCCAATGCTTCACTCCTTAGCTCAGTCCAGTCGAGATTTCCTTTTTTCTGCCACCACAGGGCAACTGCTTCCACGTAACCACTGTAGCTGTCGAGATAATTGATCGCCGGGAAATAGCGCGCGCTGGCGAGCTCTTTGTCCAGCGCCCAGAAAGTGCTGACAAACCGCTTGGTGTGCTGGGTGACCGGTTCTGAAAAATCGCTGCCGGGAGGCGACACGGCGCCAATCACCGAGACCGAACCCGTTTCGCCCCCAAGGGTAATGACAGCCCCGGCTCTTTCATAAAATTCGGCCAACCGTGAAGCCAGGTAAGCCGGAAACCCCTCCTCGGCCGGCATCTCTTCGAGCCGACCGGCAATTTCCCTCAAGGCTTCGGCCCAGCGGCTGGTTGAATCCGCCATCAAGGCCACGTGATACCCCATGTCCCGGTAGTATTCGGCGATGGTAATCCCGGTGTAGATACTGGCCTCTCTGGCAGTAACCGGCATATCAGACGTATTGGCAACAAAGATCGTTCTTTCAATCAGGGGCCTTCCGCTTCGGGGATCCAGCAGCTTTGGAAAATCCATGAGGACCCCGGCCATTTCGTTGCCTCTCTCACCGCATCCGATATAAACAATGATATCGGCATCCACCCATTTGGAAAGTTGATGCTGTGTAATGGTTTTACCCGTTCCAAACCCGCCGGGGATGGCCGCCGTGCCCCCTTTGGCTAAAGGGAAGAAAAAATCAATCACCCGTTGCCCAGTAAAAAGCGGTTCCTTAGGAAGGATCCGCTCGTGATACGGCCGAATTTGTCGAACAGGCCACTTCTGGTGAAGTTTAATTTCCTGAATTCCTCCCTTTTCGTCTTCCACAACGGCGATCCGCTCATCGATCGTGTAAAGTCCTTCCGGAGCCACTTCCTTCAGCCGGCCGCTTAAATTCGGGGGAACCATGATCCGATGAACAATATGGCCCGTCTCCTCAACCTCCCCAATCACCCGGCCGGGGTTAACGCTTTCACCTGCTATTGTTTTGGGTTTAAAGGCCCAGACCTTGTCGCGGTCAAGGGCCGCTACCGCTTTGCCCTTTCTGATATAAGGTCCTGAATTCCGGAACATGAACGAAAGCGGTCTCTGGGTTCCATCAAAAATATGGCCGATAAGACCCGGGCCCAACTCCGCGAATAGCGGTAATCCCTGGCCATAGACCCTTGTTCCGGGTTTAAGACCGGTGGTATCCTCATACACCTGGATGGTGGCCCGGTCTCCGTAAAGCGCAATCACCTCACCGACCAGCTTCTCTTCCCCGATCACGACCATCTCGTTCATGGAAAATGCCGCGGCCTCCCTAACGCGAATCACCGGGCCGTTGATTTCGCTTATGATGGCCTTTTTAACCGTCGCTTCTTTCGGCTCCAAAGATTTTTCTCCAGATTTCTCTTCGAATCTCATCATCACTGCGTTGAAGCCGGGAAAAGAGGCTGTTGTCGTAGAGCAAACGCTGATCACCGGTGTAGATCCGCAAGCAACCCTCCATGGAGGGTGAAGCGCGCAGCTCGATTTTTAAACCGCGTTCTTTCTCAAGCGCCCTGATATTGGGTTTTACAGATGTCAAATCCTCCTCACCCAGCTCAACCGTAAACTCCCTGCCCCCAAGAGTATCAATGCCTTCTTCTATGGCTGGCAATAAAAAATCGGAATAGCTCGGTTGATGGAGAAAGTCTTTCAAACGCTGCTCCAAAGCGCCCAAAATTTCATGTATTGTCTGCTCGCGAAATTCGATGATTCGCTTCCTGGCCTTAAACTCAGCGGCGTCCACCAGCCGTTTGGCCTCCGCATGGGCCCCGCTCTTTTGCGCAATAATCTCTTTTTGAAAGTCTTTTTCGGCCCGCTCATGTGCTTCGGCAATCGTCCTTTCTGCCTCGGCTTTGGCTTTGGTCAAGATTTTCTCAGCCTCTTGGCGGCCCTCGTCAAAAATGGCCCGACAAAAGAGTTCGACGTCTTCCCAGATGGGCATTGCTATCTCCTGACAAGGGAAAGTATTCGTTGCGTGGCCTTCGGTTTCTCGGACAGCGGCCCTTTAATATCAGGGATCTCGAGGATGAGTGGGCCATCCTCCTCTAGGAGTATTCGATCAATGACGTCGCGGTTTTTTTCAGCCAGACGTTCCGTAATCAAAACAAGGCCGGTCTCCTGGCGGTCCAGGCTTTCAAGAATCGCCAGGACCTCGGCCCCGGAATACACGGTTTGGGTGCGTATCCCGGCCAGGGAAAAGGTCAGGCAGGTATCAGGATCGGCCAGTACGAAAATCTTCATAGCCTGCCCAAAATCATGACGGCCACGATCAATCCATAAATGGCGATGCCCTCGGCCAATCCCAGGAATATGAGAGCGCGGCCGGCAAGCTCGGGTTTTTCACTCATCGCCCCCATGGCGGCGGAACCTACTATCGCCACGGCCACACCCGCCCCCAGGGTGGAGGCGGAAATGGCAATGGCTGCCGACAGATAGCCCCAACTGGTGGCCGAACTTTTCTGAGCGACGGCCTCCTGGGCAAATACCGCCGCAGGGGCAAGAACCATAGAGAAAAAACCGGGGAGACACGCGAGAATTTTCATAGGCACCTCCTTTTGAGCGTTTTGAAACTGAGTATCACAACCCTCTTTCTCCCGAATCGATTTCCTGGTCAAAGGGTTTGAACTTTTCGCCGCCCCCCCTGAAAAACTTGCTGAAAAATTCATAGTACTCCAAACGGATCACTTGAATCGAGACCACCAACCCCTCCAAAACGATGATGACCATATTGCCAACGGCCAGCACCATCCAGAACAATATCCCGCCCCCTCTTCCGTGGGCCACGAGATCGGCAATTGAAAACACCGCGACAAAAAGCGCCGCGTGCGCCAGGGCAAAAGCCGCCACCCTGATAAAGGAGATCGTGTTTGCCCCGTAGCGAATAAGGTCATCAAGAAATTCCACGCTCGATTCCACAATGTCAGCAAAAAAACCCTTCTGCTTCATAATGGCCGTTAATCGTTCTTTCTTGACCAACAGACGATGGAGGGGACGGTGAAAAATCATGAGGCCCATCAGCGCGGTAGCCACCCATCCAAAAACGGTCAGCTCACTCCAGGCCAGTTGGCCGGTGAGGAAATATTTCAGTGTCAGCCCTGCAACTATCCAGTAGAAGAGAGCGCCGGCTAAACCACTGGCGCTGAGCAGGAGATGGTATTCTTTTAACCTCAAGGCGTTGATCAAATTTAAGATGAATCCCAGGCTCACCAGGCCAACCCCAAAAATTAGGGCTACCTTGACAAAATAGGCCACATCATCCAGGGGTCTGAACCAAAGGGCGGGGATCAGCGTTTCAATCCCGAAAATGCTCCCGTAGAGAAAACCGAAAAGGACGGAAAAAAAGCCGCACTCCATCAAAATAATGGCGTAATCCAAATACTTATAGAATCGGCGGAACAAAAGCCGGCCGATGATAAAGAGAACTGCGCCATGGCCAACGTCACCGAACATCATGCCAAACATGAGAAGAAAACTCAGGGCAAAAAAGACGGTCGGCTCGACTTCCTTGTAGCGGGGGGTTCCGTAAAGACTGGTCAACCTTTCGAAAGGGCTGATCAGTAAAGGATTGTTAAACAAGATCGGAATCTTTATGACGCCCGAGCGGACCTCCTTCAGATCATCAGGGTCGACTTTTTCAAAAATAACCTGCCCTTGAGTGATCTCCGTCAGTGCTTCATGGAGTGCTTTGCAAAAGCGCTCTGGAATCCAGCCCGAAATGAGATAGCTTTTTTCAATTTTCCCAAAGAGACGACGGGCCGCAAGAATATTGCGCGATGCGATGATTTTTTCCTTGATTGTCAAAAGTTCGTCGCCGAGAGCGTTCTGAAAAGCATCCCTTTGACGAAACAAGCGATTCTTTTTCGCTTCAAGTTCTGCCATCTCCGATTGGAGTCTTGCCAAAATCTGTCCCGTGGTGCCGGATACCTGCGTTGGGATCTCAATCTGCTCGAAAAACGCCCCTTTTAGGGCTCTCTCGAACACAAGCCAATCATCTTTTAACCCGAAAACGAGCATCACGACGCGCTCAGCTACCGTGCCGATATGTATGAAAGCATGGTGATACTGGGATAGACTTTCCTCAAGCTTTTCCAGACCCCGGACGGGTACCAGGCCGATCATCCAGTTCACATATTTACACCTCAAGAGGCGCGATAAATCGAGATCGTTCGGAAGGAGGTCAAATTTGTCTCGTGTATTTTTATGCTCAATGAATTCCTCTGCGGTAACTCTTAAATCACCTAAAAGCGAGTCGACTTCCTTTTTGACTTCGGCGAGCCGTTCTCTGATTTTAAAAATTTCTTTTTCGGGAATAACCAACGTGTTCAGGGAGACCGGCTCCGAACGGATTGCCAAGCCCTCCAACAGTGCTTTGATGTCTTTGAAAAGGGTTTCAAATTCCTTAAGCAGGTCGCCATTGGTTTCGGCGACATACCCGAGACGGCCCAGATGTGTCTCGCCAATTCTGATCAAGTGCAGCAGTTTAAACTTGGCCAGGGTCGCCGTGGTGGCCGATACGAAATCGGCTGGAACCTGAATCGTCACTCTTACCAATTTTTCAGGCTTAAACACGCCCGTCTCCTGCCACCGTAAGGGTGGCGAAATCAAGAAAAGAAGCCAAAGGCATCCCAAGATCCATGGCGGACACAAGCCCCTCTAAAGCCTTTACTTCGATCTGTCTTAAAAGCAGATAAGATAGTTGCAGCCGAATTTGAAAAGGGTCTTTCCGGAAAACGTTATAAAGCTGAATAAGAAACCATCTTTCAAAGAGCGGTTGAATTTCCGGCCAATCCTTGGCCTGTTTCAGAACATCTGAATAGGGGTTTGGCAAACTGGCTATAAACGAATTCAGTTCAAGGCGCCTGGCCAAGCTGCCGACTTGGGCGATCCCGAGATGCTTTCCACCGGGGAGCATGTAGTTTATGATTTCTTCGGGGGAGAGATCGTAAAAGTGGCGAAATCTGGCCATCCAAGATAAGTTTTCAAAGTCAATGAGTTCGCCGATCAAGGCCGCCGCTCCCTTGCGATCATGGTCGTCTAAGGTTTCCAAGGTCTCAACGAGTTTTTCAAAAACGCAGATGTCAATCGCCACCTCCAAGGGGAAAAGCCTTCCCTGCGCTTTGAATTGAGGCAACGCATGGGTTAAAGCGGAATAAAAGAGCGTCGGTTTCAGGAGTTCGATGGCTGCAGGAATATCCGGTGCCTGAACGAGTTCTCCGATGGGTAAGGTGGAGAGTCTCCCAAGGTGATAAAGGTAAAACCGAATGCCCGACGGGGACTTTCCTTCCCAAATTCCCCGCAGCACGGTTTTCAGGTTTTCGGCTTCAAAGGCCGATAGCAGGGCCTTGAGCAAAGCAGAACTTCTTTTGGGAACCGCCTTTAACAGTTTGGCATAATCTCTGAACAGCTCGTCATACAGCGCCAAGGATATCACATCGGCCTCTGGTCTTCCTTCGGGAATATGAGACAGGGCTTCCGCATAGTCCGTTCCGCGAAGATACTTCAGGACTTCTTTCAGCTTCTTGCAGCCGACAAGAAAGTGCCAGTCTTCAGTGCTTAACAACTTGCTTTTTAAGGCTCTTGTCTTCGCCTGCGCAAAGGAATACTTGAAAACCCTGGTAATCAAAAGCGTGTCACCCTTGTAAGAAGATCATCAATAAGGTCCTGAAATTGTGATTTCTTTTTGTTGCGCAACCTTTCAAGATAACGATCCGTTTCTTCCAAAATACGCTGAGCCTTTGACTGGGCTGCTGATATGATTTTTTCTATCTCTTCCCGTTTTAATGCTGCGAGTTCCCTTTCTTTCTGAGCAATGATTTCTTTTGCTTTCTCTTTAGCCTGATCCCGCATATTCTGTGCCGCAAGCTTGGCCTCAGCCACATATGTTTGGGTGGACTCATCTGACTGAATTATTTTTTCTATCTCGACTTTCATGCGGGACCTCAACTTGAGGATCGCTGCCGGGTTGACACAGCCCCTGCAGGGCCAAGGCGAAGACGCTTTTTTGGACGTCGAATTGGAACCGGCGTCCGGTTGCGAAGCGTTCGATGACCCGGGGCAGGCCTTGGCTTCGCCATAGCTTTTCAAAAACCAGTGCCGGCCCCCATTGCTTGGCCTTACGGGTGCTGATTTTAGGAACTTTGGCCACCGTCAGCACGCGCAGGGTTTCAGAGAATCGCGCTGGGCTTTTGACCAATCCGGCAGAGATAGGAACGCGCTTTTTGAAACGGGTTCTACGGGAAAAATACAGCTGTATAAACCGGGAAATCAAAACCCCATCTTGGGGCGGGTGGGACAGGCCCCCATGGACAAATTACATCTCAGCATAACCGGACCCTGTCAAGCCGAAAACCATGGGTTTCAGGGAAGATTGGCCCGGTTTTCGGGCACGGCTCTGCCGGTGGCCCATCCGGTGTTTTCACAGACAGGCGTCTGCGGGGGTATACGCGATCGGTGAGGTAATCGTCGGCCCACGGCATCCAGGAGCCGCCCCAGCCGTCGTGACCGGTTGCGGGAGGCGCGTGGGAGTGCGGCCGGCAAGGACGCATGGTTTTCCGAAGCCCCGGGGGCTCGAAGATCTTACGGACCACATCGGCCTGCTCGATCAAGCGATCACGTGCATCGGACCCACGCAGGTGGGACACACCAGGAGATCGATCTCATAGATTTTTTGGATCAGCCTTGCCCAGTTTCGTGGCGACTCTTTTTCGTTCAGCTCCGGCTCCAAAACGCAAGGAATCGCTTGGTCAAACTCGTCTTTTTTCCTCTTCCCCTTGAAAACGTTGCTGTAGAATCCGTTTCAGCGGACAGGATCAAAACTGCCTGGCCGCTTAAAAAAAATTCCCAGCGATCGTCGCATTGAGGTCTCGCTGCGAAGGATATTGGACTTTTGGTTCAATTAGGCTACATAGCAATTGGGTTGCAATCTTCGATGACGTCAGTACAATGCCCGACAGATTTTTTCTGACTAGGAGGCATTGGGATGGATTATCGCTGGCTGCTGGTTCATATTCTCCCCTCCATCGGGTTTGTTCTGGCGCTGATCTTGTTGGCCCACATCCTGAGGGAAAAAAGACCGCCGACCAGCACCCTGGCCTGGCTGATGGCCATCGTTTTCATTCCCTACGTGGGCGTGCCGCTCTACCTTGTTTTCGGCGGGCGCAAGATGCTCAGCCGGGCCGATGCCAAACCGGCGCTCAAGCCGGCGGGGGGGGCACCCGCGATCGCCCCGGATACCGGCGGCGCCCGCCTGCTCGCACCCGACGGCGGCGTCTTCCCCGCATCGGCCAGCAATCAGATCACCTTGCTGCCGGAAGGGGAGCAGGCTTTTCAAAACATACTGGACCTGATCCGCAGCGCCAGTCGCTCCATCCACATTGCCACCTTCATCCTGGGCAAAGATGAAACCGGGAGGGCCATCTTGGAGGCCCTTGCCCTCAAAGCCACCCAAGGCGTCGAGGTGCGCCTTCTTCTGGACGCGTTGGGATCGGTGAAAATATCCCGGAAGTATCTCTCGCCCCTGCTGTCGGCCGGCGGTCAGGCGGCCTACTTCATGCCGATGATTCATTTGCCTTTCCGGGGTCGGGCCAATTTGCGCAATCACCGTAAAATGCTCGTCTGCGACGGCCGGGCGGCGGTCATCGGCGGGATGAACCTGGCTTCGGAATACATGGGTCCGCGGGATTTTCCAGGCCGCTGGCGGGACCTCTCGCTGCTGGTCGAAGGGCCGGTGGTGGACGACATCGCCGGAATTTTTAGCTCGGATTGGCGCTTTGCGAGCAAGACCCCGCTGCACGACCAGTTGAGGGCCTCGCCCGCTGCGGCTCCGGGACCCCATGGCGTCGCCCAGCTTGTTGCCAGCGGGCCGGACGTTGCCAACGACTCCCTGCGCAATGCCATCCTGACGGAAATTTTCATGGCGAAGCGCCGCATCTGGGCGGTGACGCCGTATTTCGTGCCCGATGAACTGCTGCTGGAGGCCCTGTGCATCGCGGTCCGCCGCAACGTCGATGTTTCGATCATCACGCCGAAAAAGTCGAACCACCTTCTGGCGGATATCGTCCGCGAGGGTTATCTGACGCGGGTTCAGGATGCCGGCGCCGCAGTCCGGCTTTACGAGCCGCGGATGCTCCACGCAAAAGCGTTGCTGGTCGACGATACGATCGCCATGGTCGGATCGGCCAACATGGACATGCGCAGCATGTTGCTCAACTATGAGATCGCACTGTGCATTTACGATAGCGAGGCGATCGCGCAGCTCGACTCCTGGATGCGCGACCTGATAGTGCAAAGTTCGCCGCGCAAGCTCCAGGCCGGGGGTGCATTCGGCCTGGTCGAAAGCGTGGGGAGGCTTTTTGCCCCGCTGCTGTAGCCGAAGTGACGAAGACGACCGGAACCGGACCGGGAAGGAAAATCGACGGATGGCGCAGGCCACGGCACATGCAGGAAAACCGGACCCGGTTGCAGCGAAGGACGAGGGCGGTCGGGCCGGGATCGACCGCCGCCTGGCGCGGCTTTCATTGGCCGCGCTGGGGGTGGTTTTCGGGGATATCAGCACAAGCCCGATTTACGCCATCCGGGAGTGCTTTCACGGCGAATACGGAATCGCCGTCAGCCGCCTCAACGTATTGGGGATCCTGTCCTTGATGTTCTGGGCCCTGGCGCTGATCGTGGGCGTGAAGTACCTGCTGTTCGTCTTCCGGGCGGACAATCGCGGGGAGGGCGGCGTCATCGCCCTGACCGCCCTGGTTCGCGGTCACCGGGACGGCAGCCGCGGCCTGGGCCTCGTGGCCCTGGGGCTCTTTGCGGCCTGCCTGCTATACGGAGACGGCATGATCACCCCGTCGATCTCGGTGTTGAGCGCCGTGGAGGGGTTCGGCATCCTCACCCCCGTCTTCACCCCCTATGTGATCCCCATCACGGTTGCGATTCTCGTCGGCCTGTTTCTGATCCAGCGCCGCGGCACGGCCCGGGTTGGCGGGCTCTTCGGGCCGGTGATCCTCCTCTGGCTTTGTTTTTTGGCGGTTACCGGGGCCAATCAGGTGGTGCGCGAGCCCGGGGTGCTGGCCGCGGTTTTGCCCTGGCATGGCCTCCGGTTTTTGCTAATCAACAAACTGCACGGGTTTGTGGTGCTGGGCGCGGTTTTTCTGGTAGTGACCGGAACCGAAGCGCTCTACGCCGACATGGGGCATTTCGGAACCCGGCCCATCCGCCTGACCTGGTTCGGGCTGGTGTGGCCCTCGCTGGTGCTGAACTACTTCGGGCAGGGGGCCCTTCTGCTGCAACGTCCGGAAATGTCGGCCCACCCTTTTTATGCCATGGTGCCTTCGTGGGCCATGGTGCCGACGGTGCTGCTGGCCACCCTGGCCACCATCATCGCCTCTCAGGCGGTGATCAGCGGTGCCTTTTCCATGACCCGCCAGGCGATCGGGCTCGGATACCTGCCGCGGTTGAATATTCAGCACACCTCCGCGAGTCACATCGGACAGATCTATGTGGCCCCGGTCAACTGGATGCTCATGGCCTGCACGATCGCCCTTGTGACCGGCTTCCAGACCTCCAGCAAACTGGCAGCCGCTTACGGGGTGGCCGTGACTTCCACGATGATCATCACCACGGTGCTTTTTTTTGTCGTTGCCCGCAACCGGTGGAATTGGCCGCTGAGCTGGGCCGCATCGCTGGCGGGCGTTTTCCTGCTGGTGGACGTGCCGTTTTTTGCGGCCAACCTCAGCAAGATCCTTCACGGCGCCTGGTTCCCCCTGGTCATCGGGGCCTTTTTTTTCACGCTCATGCGCACCTGGGCCGACGGCCGCCGGATCCTAGCCGTCAATTTGCGCAAGATCATGCCGCCGGCACATCAGTTCTTCGTCGATCTGAGCAGTCATCCGCCGGCCAAAATCGACGGTAGCGCCGTTTTTCTCTCGGCCAGCCGGAGTGCGGTACCCACGGCCCTGGCAAAGAATGTCAGGCACAATCACATGGTGCACAGTCGAACCGTTTTGCTGCATTTCCGGGTGGAGGACATCCCCCGGATCCCCAGCCTAGAAAAGATCGAGATCGAAAAATTCGGCAGTGGCTTTTTCCGCATCGTGGCCCGCTATGGCTTCATGGAGGAACCCGGTCTGCAAACGGTATTTTCGTTGGCACGCGATCAGGGTCTGGATCTGGATCCGGAGGCGACAAGTTTTTACATCGGCCGTGAAAATCTGGTCATGGCCGAAGAACCCGGCATGGCGCGCTGGCGCGCACGGCTTTTTATGTTCATGTCGCGCAATGCGGCCGATGCCACCTCCTTTTTCCGGCTCCCGCCGGACCAGGTGATCGAGATCGGCGTCCGGCTGGCGATTTGACGGGCAGGGCCCTTTTGCGGGACCGATGCTACATGAGTGTTCGACGGAGGAAATCTTGCCGATAAGGCGCGGAGCATAACCGGTTCATAGAAAGAGCAAACGGGAATTCGACCATGCCCACTGTTTCGTTGTACGAAGGTCTCCTGATCCTGTCGGCCGCCGCCATTCTCATCGTTTACCACGCCCACCTGGCCGTGAAGGTGCGACGCAGACCGCTGACCACGGCCGTCGGCATCACCAACCACGCACGCCAGTTGTGGGTCGAAGGCGTCATCCGGGAAAAGCGCGACATCCTGGCGGTGCAGACGCTGCGCAACCAGGTGATGGCCGGCACGTTTCTGGCCTCCACCGCGATTCTGCTCAGCCTCGGGTCGTTCAACGCCGCTTTTCGAACGGGTGTGTCCGGCGAGGTCTCCCACGCGCTCAATCTGTTCGGGACAAGAACCGAAACCCTGTGGATGCTCAAATTGATGCTCCTGGGGATCGCGTTTTTTGTCACGTTTTTCAATTTCACACTGGCCATCCGCTACTTCAACCACGTCGGGTTCATGATCAACACGTTTCATCAGGACGACTCGACCGTCTCTGTCGAAGCCGTCACCCAGGTTCTCAACCACGCCGCGCTGCACTACACGATCGGGATGCGCGGGTTCTATCTGTCCGTGCCGCTGGCCCTGTGGCTTTTCGGCCCGGTCTGGATGCTGGCGGGAAGTCTGCTGCTGGTCGCCGTTCTCTATCGCCTGGACCGGGAGGCATAAACCGATCCACCAGGTTGAGGAGAATGAAAGGATACGGGTCGAACAGTTTTGCCGCCAGGGCAAGGGTATTGATCAGGGCCCAGGCCGCCGACACCCACGCAAAGAGGATGATGAACCCCCAGCTGCCCCCGAAGGCGGCAATAAGGGCGGTTCTGTATTCTCAACCGTCGCTTGGCACGCCGAGAACTTGTGCCAGCCGCGCGAGCCGCACGCGCTCGGCCGGGCTCGGGGCGCCTGCAGCGTCGATGATCGCCTCCGCGTGCTTGATCAACTCGGCGCGCGCATCGGGTTCGGGCACCAACCTGGTCAGGGCCTCCACCGCGCGCTCGGGCTCGATCAACAGCACCGCGAATTGCTCGCGCACCGCCCGCTTGAATGCGTCAAACGACAAATGCATCAGCCGCTGACGCGCCTCGCCCAACGCCAGCGCCGAGCGCTGGTCGATTGCTCGCTCCGCGATGAAAACGTAGAGCACGGCACGGATCAGCGCCTCGTCGCGCCCGCCGCTGTCCAGCTTCGCCGCATAGGCCGCGGCCCGGGCTCGACATGCGGCGAGCGTCTCCGGCGAGAGCCCGGGGGGTTTGCGCACCACGCTTTCCTCGTTGAGACCGAGCAGTGCCTGCACCACCGGCGAGCCATAAAAGCCGAAGAACAGCATTTCGGCGAATTGATCGCGCACTGCGCGATAGGCATCCAGGTTGGCGACGATCTGATCGGAGACCGCCTTTTGCAGCGCAAGGAAGGGATTGTCGGGCGGTGCCGGCTTGCGTTCCGCGTTGATCGTGTCGGCGAGCTGCTTGACGCCCTGCATCCAGGGGTTGCTGTCGGCAAACAGCGTATAGCTCAGGCGAAGCGGATTCATGCTGCTCGCCAGCTCGGCCATCGGGTGATTGACCAGCGCGCGCACCAGGGGCTGCATCAGGGTGCGATAGATCGACTGATTCAGCTCGGAGAGCCGGGCCGCAGCGGCAAATGCGCGGTCGTCCTCCGGGCTGTTGCGCCCGAGGGCGCGGATAGCGTCCAGGGTGCGGGCCTCGAAGCGGGCGATCCAATCACCGGTGACGAAGCCCCCCACCGGCACTTCGACCGGGCGCGGCGAGATCACCATCTCATAGAGTCCGGGCGGCAGACAGTCGATCACGTCCATCAACTGCACGAACTCCTCGTCTTCCTTCGCGCCGATCTTGGATGAAACGAAGATCCCCAGATGCCCGACCTTCTGGTTCAGACAGTAGACGATGGTGCGGTCGGTGGCGCGGATATCCTCCACATCGCGATAGAGATCGAGGATCCAGCCCAGCGCCTGCTGGGGCGGGCTGATATTGTCCCCGAGCGACGTGAAGGCGATGATCGGCGAGGTGATGTTGCGCAGATCGAAGACCTTGCCGTCGCGCGATTGGAGCTGGTTGCGGGTCAGCTTGTCGCCGATGAAGAGGTTGTCGACCAGGAATTGCAGCTCCTCGCCGTTGAGCTGGATGAAATCGCCCCACCATTTCTCGAATTCCAGAAAGCGCTTGGCGTCCGTGTCGATGTTGGCATAGACATCGTACTGCTTGCCCCAGAGCCAGTTGGCAGGGTTCAGGTTGTCGAAGTTGAGGATCAGCCAGGTCCCGTCGAACTTGCCGTCGCTCAAGTCGCTCGTGAGCGCGGTAAGCCAGCTTCCGCCGAGCAGGCCGCCGGAATAGCGCATCGGATTCTTGCCGTGCACGCCCTGCCAGTAGGACATCGGTGAGCCGGCAACCAAGCAGGGCCCGAACAGGTCGGGGCGCAGCATCGCCACCATCAGGGTCTGATAGCCCGCTTGGCAATTGCCGATGGCAAACGGGAGCGGCGCATCCGAGTGCAACGCGACCACCCGCTCGAAGAACTTGACCTGGCCCTCGACGACATCGAGGAACTGCTGTCCGGGCTCGGGCCTGGAACTGAAGCCGATGAAATAGGTGGGATGTCCCGCGGCGAGCGCGTCGCCGATCTCGCTTTTGGCCTTGAATCCGCCGATGCCGGGTCCTTGCCCGGCGCGCGGATCGACCACGACGACCGGGCGCTTGCGCGGGTCGACTGCCACCGCAGGAGGCGGCAATATGCGGGCGAGGAAATAGTTCATCGGCCGCGGCAGCGAGCGTCCACTCATCAAGATCTCATGCTCGAAGTGCAGCACCGTAGCCATTGACTGGGAGGTGATCTCGAGCTGCTGGTTGCCGCGCTCCCGCAGCAACTCCAGAAAGAGCGCGCTGCGCTGGAAGGCATCGACCAAATACTCCGGCAGGCTCGCTGCCCCGCTGCCGGCAAGTTCGAGGAGCCGGGCCATTGCCTCGGCCGGCTCGGTCATGACTGCTGTGGTTTTCATTTCAACCTCCGGGTAGATCACCGCAAACGGGCAAGTCAAACCCGACGCAAAGAAAGTAAAAGGCTCGGTCCGCGGCGAGAGCCACGGGCGGGTACGGAACAGGGATCGGAACTCGCTTTTTGAAGCGGGTTCTTATTTGTTTTCGGGCAAGTGCATTAGATCCGGATCAAGCGCATAAGTCCAGGGAGCTCCCGAATTTTTCCAGCCGTTGCGCATCCGCTTGCCATTGAAGTAACTTCCTTCATCTTTGATTTTGTCACCTTCGAAGCCATCGACGATGTTATACACTTTCGTGTAGCCTGCCTCTGCCAGCATGTCGACGGTCTTGGCGCTTCTGCCGCCAGAACGGCACATCACATAAATGGTATCCGATGGCTTCAGCTTCGCTGTGACCGCCTCCATGAAGTCGGGATTGTCGCGCATCACCG
>JAJDNY010000188.1 GCA_022340425.1 Desulfobacteraceae bacterium
CGAGCCGACTGGTGGGTCGCGAGATCACGTCGTTTCAAACTTTTTTCGTATTCACCACGGCAAAAAACAGGTTGCCGAACCGCCGATGGGGAGGGCGCACCGCGGCCGCCGGGCTTGAAACGGGGCCGGGCCGCGGCCTGCCATCCCGAACCACCGGTTTTCAGCCGCCCGCCATCAGGCAAACCACCAGCGCTCAGGCCCCCGGAAGCCGTCGATTTCCCAGTTGACCGCCAGCGGGCCGTGGGCGACCTTGTCGCTGGCGGCCGCCAGGTCGGCGGCGAACATCGGCACCACGACACCGCCGTCGTCCCGCACCAGCTGCTGCATTTCGACGTACATGCCGCGGCGCTTCTGCTCGTCGAGTTCCGCCCGGGCGGCCACCAGCAGTTCGTTGAAGCGCTCGTTTTTCCAGTAGGTATCGTTCCAGGGCGCATCGGCCGCGTAGGCGGTGCTGAACATCATGTCTTCCGTCGGCCGCCCGCCCCAAAAGACCGCGCACCAGGGTTTTTTCAACCAGACGTTGCTCCAGTAGCCGTCGTTGGGCTCGCGCACCACCTCGATGCGGATCCCGGCCTTGGCGGCGTGCTCCTGGTAGAGGACGGCGGCATCGACGGCGCCTACAAAGGCCGCCTCGGCGGCGTGCAGCTTGAATGTGGGGTTTTCCACCCCGGCCTTCTTGAGGTGGAATTTGGCCTTGTCCGGATCATACTGCCGCTGGGGCAGGTCGGATGCGTGATAGCGGTTGGCGGCGGCGATGGGGTGGTCGTTGCCCACCGTGCCGTAGCCCCGCAGAATGGTTTTGACCAGACTCTCGCGGTCGATGGCGTATTTCAGCGCCAGGCGGACATCGTTGTTGTCGTATGGGGCGGTGTCGGTGCGCATGGCGAAGGTGTAATGCTTGAAGCCGTCTTGCTGCATCACCTGGATGCCCTTGGAGCGCTTGAGCAGGTGAACGGTTTTCAGTTCGCAGCGGTTCATGTAGTCGATCTGGCCGGTTTTCAGGGCATTGGTGCGGGCGTTGACGTCGCTGATGGCCAGGGTCTCGATTTCGTCGAACCAGGCCCGGTCCTTTTTGAAGTAGTTGGGGTTGCGGGTGGCGAAAGCGCGCACACCCGGCTCAAAATCCCTGAGAACGTAGGCACCGGTGAAGATGCCGTCTGTAAAATCGCTGCCTTTGGGGGCGATGGTGAGATGATAGTCGCTCATGATGTAGGGGAAATCGGCATTGCCGCCGGTGAGGGTGAAGACTACGGTGTCCTGGCCGTCTTTGCTGATGTCCTCGATGGACTCCACGATCCCCTTGGCGGCGGATTTGCTGTCTGCACCCCGGTGGTGGTTGATGGAGTGAATCACGTCATCGGCGTCCATGGTTTTGCCGTTGTGGAATTCCACACCTTTGCGGAGCTTGAAAACCCACTTTTTGGCATCCGGTGAAGACTCCCAGCTTTCGGCCAATTCAGGCGTGGCCCTGTTTTCATGGTCGATCTCCACCAGGGAGTTGCCCACCTGCCCGTAAAGGACGCACTGCATCACGATGTCGGTGATGGCCGCCGGGTCCAGGGAATCGGTGGTGGACCCGCCGGAGAGCCCCATGCGCAGGCGGCCGCCGCGCTTGGGCTCTGCGGCCTTTGCGGTCGACGGCATCAGCGCCGGGCCGACGGCCAAGGCCAGTCCCAGGGCAGCGGCGCGACCCATGAACTCCCGCCGCGAAATTTTTCCAGATGCAAACAACCACTCCAGCTCCTTTAATTCATTCATGCCGACCTCCTTGAAAATCGATTTTTGTTGGGGTTCTCCTGCCTTTTGTCAGGCTTGGGGCGCGGGGGAAAATCTCAGGTCTGCGAGCTGCCTGAATCGGGGGGCTTAGCGGCGGCTCTTGGGTTTTGCGCATCGCGGCTGTCGGGCGTTTCAAGCAATGCGAGGATCTGCCGCAAGCCTTGGTTTAATTTGGAGAGTTGGGAGGCTTCCAGATGGGCCAGACCCGCAGTCAGTTTCTCCTCGATGGTATCCGAAAGCGATCGGCCCCGGGAGGCGCCCGCGGGGGTCAAGGCGATTCGGGTGACCCTGCGGTCGCTTCCCTTGGGCAGGCGCTCAACCAGACCCTTTTTCTCCAGCCGGTCGATGATTCCGGTGACAGCGGCGGGGGTCACCAACACCAATTGGCTCAATTCCACCATCGACAGCGACCCGCGCTCCAAAAGGTTCCGCAGCACGCTGCTCTGGGACGGGGTATGGCCCGAGCGATCGGCCATTTTGGGCGACCCTGAACCGACGGCGCGATTCAGCCGCTTTACGGCGGCCGCAATTTCTTTGATCAACTGTTGGTTTTGATCGGTCATTGGCGCCTGGCTGGGATGATATTTCGACCATAATATCAATTTCAATCCTAAATAGTCAACAAACAAATATTTTTTGTAAAAAATATTTACATCTTGGCAGTCTATTATGAAAATCTTTCTACAACAACCATTTCGCTGTCAGCGCCTGTGCGGAGAACCCGCAGCCGAAACCAGCGCATGTAAATGAGGGTTGACGACGGGGCGGTGCGGCGGGAGTTTCAAACGGCGGGAAAAGGGGCGCCAAGCCCTTGCTGCCAATGCCGGGGGTGAGGGGAAAGGGAGTTGCGCCCATTGGGGCGGGCGGGGCTGTCTAAAGCGCCAGCGGAAATTCAACGCTCAGGGCAAAGAATCCTTCAGGGCTTTTTATTTGCTTGACACGACCAGCGTATTTCTTTAATTTATGACCATAATTCAGGTCAACTATAATATGGGATTATAATATGGAAACACTTTCTCTATCCGAAGCAAAAATGAAATTGAGCGAGCTTGTTGAAAAAGTTCAGTCAACCGATGTGGAGGTTATCATTACTAAAAATGGACGACCCGCGGCGGTTTTAGTAAGTCCCGATGAATTCGAAGGTTGGCGGGAGACAATTGCGATAAAATCTGATGGAGACTTGATGCGCGAGATAAAAAAAGGCATTGCAGCTCTAAAGAAAAAACCTAAGATATATACCTTAGAAGAGCTTTTCGAGTAAATAATGGCATCG
>JAJDNY010000189.1 GCA_022340425.1 Desulfobacteraceae bacterium
CTTCACTGCGTCGCGGTCCTCGGCCGGGGCCCTGCCGGCCATCATGGCTTCTGGGAGGCAGCTCTTTTGGGGCGGCGCCGCCGTCTTTTCGCAGGAAATCTTCGTCATGGCCCAGACCGAGGTGCTCTACGGCATTCACCCTGTCTGCGAGGCTCTGCGCGCCGGGCGCCGGAGGGTCTTTGGGCTTTATACCCTCAACCGCCCCTCCCGGCGGCTCCAGGCGGCCCTTGAGTTGGCACGGCAGGCGCAGGTGGTGGTGGAAACCCTTTCCGGCGGTCAGCTCCAGGCCCTCGCCGGGACGCCCCAGCATCAAGGGCTTGCGGCCCGGGTGGGGCCCTACCCCTTTGCCGACCTGCAAAGCGCCCTGGCCAACCCGGCTGCCGGCAGGCACCAACCGCTGGTGGTGATCCTGGACAACGTGGTCGACCCCCACAACCTGGGGGCCCTGGTGCGCACCGGGCACTGTGCCGGGGTGGCCGCGATGGTGATTCCCAAGGACCGTGCCGCGGCGCCCACACCGGCGGTATCCAAGATCTCGGCCGGGGCTTTGGAGCACATCCGGCTGGTCCGGGTGACCAACGTCGTCGGCACGCTGCGCGCCTTAAAGGCCCAGGGCTTCTGGGCGGTGGGGCTGGACCGCGGCGGCGATCGGTCGCTGTTTGAAATTGATCTGCGGACTCCGACGGCCATCGTGGTCGGCGGCGAGGGGCGGGGCATCCGGCCGCTGGTCAAGACCCACTGCGATTTTTTGGCCGCGATCCCCCAAATGGGGCGGATCGATTCGCTCAACGCCTCGGTGGCGGGTGCCATCGCGATCTACGAGGCGCTGCGGCAGCGATCGGGCGGTACCCCCCTGCCCACGAAAACCCGTTCACCGCTGCCATAACCCCAAACACCCGGGAGAAAAAACACGATGAACGCAAACGCCAAGATCACGGTTCAGCCCGACGGCACGCTGACCGTTCCCGACCAGCCGGTGATCCCCTTCATCGAGGGCGACGGTATCGGCCCCGACATCTGGCGCGCCACCCGCCTGGTCATCGACCGGTCAGTTACGGCCTGTTTCGGGGGCCGGCGCCAGATCGCGTGGCTGGAGGTGCTGGCCGGCGAAAAGGGCTTTCAGCAGACCGGCGAATGGCTGCCGGAAGAGACCCTGGACACCATCCGGGAACATGTGGTGGCCATCAAGGGGCCGATGACCACCCCGGTGGGCAAGGGCATTCGCAGCGTCAACGTCGCGATCCGCCAGAAGCTCGACCTTTACGCCTGCGTGCGGCCGGTGAAGTACATCGAAAACGTGCCCAGCCCAATGAAGCATCCCGAAAAGATCGACATGGTGATTTTCCGGGAGAACACCGAGGACCTCTACGCCGGGATCGAGTGGCAGGCCGGCAGCCCCGAGGCCGGCCGGGTGAGCGCCTTTCTGGAGTCCGAGATGGGCGTCCGCCTGCCGCCGGGGGCCGGCATCGGCATCAAACCCATCAGCGCCGTCAACACCAAGCGACTGGTGGCGCGGGCAATCGCCTTCGCCATCGCCAACGGCAAGCCCAGCGTGACCCTGATGCACAAGGGCAATATCATGAAGTTTACCGAGGGGGCCTTCAACCAGTGGGGCTACGAGGTGGCCCGGGAGAAGTTCGGGGAGCAAACCCTCACCGAGGCCGACCTCTGGGAGCGCTACGACGGCCGGGCGCCGGCGGGCAAGGTGATCATCAAGGACCGCATCGCGGACATGCTTTTCCAGCAGGTGCTGTTGCGCCCCGACGAGTTTGCCGTGATCGCCACCCCGAATCTCAACGGCGACTATCTCTCCGACGCCCTCGCCGCCCAGGTGGGCGGGCTGGGGATGGCGCCGGGGGCCAATATCGGGGACGCCTGCGCGGTCTTCGAAGCCACCCACGGCACGGCGCCCAAGTATGCCGATCTGGACAAGGTCAACCCCAGCTCGCTGATTCTCTCGGGCGCCATGATGCTGGAGCACATGGGCTGGCGGGAGGCCGCCGACCGGATTCGCCAGGCCCTCCAGGCCGCCATCCGGGAGGGCACCGTGACCTATGATCTGGCGCGCCAGATCCAGGGCGCCCGTGAAGTTCGCTGCTCGGAGTTCGCCGCCCGGGTGGCGGAGATTCTCGAGGCGGGAAGCGCAGGGTAGGCCGCGGTGTCAGCCCCAGCGGCCCACGGGCCGGAGCCGATGGGCCCAGGCCCCGTTGCGGGCCGGGGCCTGAGGCCGGTGGTGCGGGCCGGGGCCTGGGTCGCCAATCGTCTCCTGGCGGCGGTCTTTCCCGACCGCTGTCCGGGCTGCGGCGCGCCCCATGCCGGGCGGGGGCCGGCTTCGGCGCCGCCGGCGGCCGGCTTCGGCCCCTTGCTCTCCCGTGTTCTCTGCCCGGCCTGTCGCAAGGTCTGCCGCCCGCTGGTATCCCCGCTGTGCCCCCGCTGCGGCCTGATGTTCACCAGCCGCGTGGGGCATGATCGCCTCTGCGGCCGCTGCATACGCCGGCCGGCGGCCTTTGCCGCCGCCCGGGCGGCTGGGGTCTACGAGGGCGCCCTGATGCAGCTGGTGCACCTGCTGAAATACGGCGGCAAGATCCAGCTGGCGCGGCCCCTCGGCCGTCTCCTGTTCGACACCTTCCAGCATTGCGGGACGCTGGCCGACGCCGATCTGGTGGTGCCGGTACCCCTTCACCGGCGCCGGTTTCGCGAGCGGGGCTTCAACCAGGCCTATCTCCTGGTGCGCGAATGGCCCCGCCTGGGCCGCTCGCCGGGGGCCGGCGGCCGGCCCGTGACGATCGCCCGCAAGGCCCTGATCCGGCGGCGGGCGACCGTGCCCCAGACCGGACTTGGACGCCGTGAGCGGCGGGCCAACCTTCAAAACGCCTTTGCCCCGGGGCCCGATGCGGACCAAGGGCGGGTCCGGGGGCAACACGTCCTGCTGGTGGACGATGTCTTTACCACCGGGGCCACCGCCGAAGCCTGCACGCGGGTTCTGCTGGAGGTCGGGGCCCGGGCGGTGTCGGTGCTGACCGTCGCCCGAACCCTCTGAGGGCAGCGCGGCGGCGTCGCTTCCGGAAAAGGGCTTGTGGACAGGAGCGCCCATGGATCCCAAAATCGTTACCCGCGCGGTGCTCCTGGAGGGGCTGGAGGCCCTGCGGCGTGCCGGCCGGCGGGTGGTTTTCACCAACGGCTGTTTCGATATCCTGCATGCCGGGCATGTGCGCTACCTGCAGGCGGCCCGCGCCTGTGGTGACTGTTTGGTGGTGGGGCTCAACTCCGACCGTTCGGTGGCCGCCATCAAGGGGCCGCGGCGCCCGATCGTCACCCAAGAGCAGCGGGCGGCGGTGCTGGCCGCCATGGCCTGCGTGGATTTTGTGACCCTCTTCGACCGGCCCGAGCCCGGGGACCTGATCGCGGCGATCCGACCGGAGGTCCTGGTCAAGGGGGCCGACTGGGAGGAGATCCAGATTGTGGGGGCCGCCGAAGTCAAGGCCGCCGGAGGAGAGGTGGTGCGGATCGCCCTTGAAGCCGGCATCTCCACCAGCGCGATCATCGGCCGGATCGTGCAGCGCTACTGCTGAGGAAAGCGGCGCCGGTTTATGCTGCGTCCCCAAGGCGGTTTCAGGCAAACGGTAGAAAACGATGATATTCAGAACCCGGGAGGGGTTGGGGTTTTTTCAGTTTCACCAACTGGCCCGACGGCCGGAAGTCCGGCACGCGGTCTTCACCCGCCTGGGCGGCCGCAGCCGGGGGGCCTTTCGGGGGCTCAATGTGAGTTTCGACTGCGGCGACGAGCCCGCGGCGGTCGTTGCCAACCGGCAGATGCTGGTGAGCGCGGTCGGCGGCGGGGAGCTGGTGGGGCTGCGCCAGACCCATGGGACGGCCGTTCTCGGTTTTTCCCGGGAAGAGGGCGCTCAACGGCCGCCGGAGCCCTCACCGCCCCTGGCAGACGGCGCCGTCACGGATTTTCCCGGCCGTCTGTTGCTGATCCAGGTGGCCGACTGCCAGAGCGTCATGCTCTACGATCCCCGGCGCCGGGTGGTGGCCAATGTGCACTGCGGCTGGCGGGGTAGCATCGCCAATATCCTCGGCCGGGCCGTGGGGCAGATGCAGGAGCGCTTCGGCTGCCACCCCGAGACAATCCTGGCCGGCATCGGCCCCTCGCTGGGGCCCTGTTGCGCAGAGTTTGTCAATTACCGGGAGGAGATTCCGGAAAAATTCTGGGGCTACCGGATTCGCCGCGACCATTTCGATTTCTGGGCCCTTTCCCGGGACCAGCTGCGCGCCGCCGGGCTGCCGGCAGCCCAGATCGAGTGCAGCCAGACCTGTTCGCGCTGCAACCCCCATCTGTTTTTTTCCTACCGCCGCAGCCGCGAAACCGGCCGGTTTGCCGCTGTCATCGGGTTGGCCGAACCTTGACGGTACCGCAAAAAGCCAACTTTCCGCGTTGCGCTGCATCTCGAAGTCGCTGCGGCGTACATAAGAACGCCTCACGGCGCTGAGATTTGCGTGCCGTAAATTGAACTTCTAAGGAACTCACCGCTAATCCATGCAGCTATTGGGTTTTTCGAAGACCACAGCCTTATCTCAACTGCTTGTTGATGGCGGCGTTTTACGTCCCATCGTCCC
>JAJDNY010000190.1 GCA_022340425.1 Desulfobacteraceae bacterium
TTGTCCTTCTGGCTCACCGCCCGGGCCTCGGCCAGGGGCAGAATCCGTTTGAGGGTGGCCTGGGCGGTCCGCAGCACGGCCTCATGCTTGGCCAATACGGCCTTGGCCACGTCCAGCGACGCCTGGAACGGTCTCGGGTCGATCTCGAAGAGGAGCGCGCCCTTCTTGACGAAACTGCCTTCCTGGTAGTTCTGTTTGATCAGGTAGCCTTCCACCTGGGCGAGGATCGTGGCGTTCACCAGCCCGTCCATGCTGGCCACGTAATCCTGGAAAACGGGAACGTCCTTTTGAACCACATCGGCCACCGCCACCTCCGGCGGCGGCGTCTGGGCCGCATCCGTCTGCGCTTCCTTTTTTTTCTCCTCGGCGTAGCCCACCGCGCCGAAGACGGCCACCAACGCCATTAGAACCAGCATCACGATATGCTTTCCCTTCACGTCGCCTCCTCTGACCTCTTACCGAATGTGAGTGTTGACAGTTCCGTAAGGCCAATTTCTGCGTTGCGCTGCATCTCGAAGTTGCCGCGGGGGCGCAGCCCCGACGGAAGGGCCGATCATGACTTCAGAAGGTCGTCGGCGGCTACGGTTGCCAGCATGGCCACCCGCTTCAAACGGCCGGGAATCTCCAGTTCGGCCATGACGATGGCCTGGCTATCTTCGGTTGCGGCTTCGTTTTGTTTCATGCCCATCCGATCCAGGCGAATTTCCAGGGTTTTTGCCGTCAAAGCGGTGTCGGGGCTGGTTAAAATGCTCTCCAGCTTCCGCAGGACATCACGCGGCGCTCCCGCCCCGGGTTCAAGCGCCCTGAGCTGCTGATCGATCTCGGCCAGGAGCTGCTGGGCCTTTTCGTCCTCCGCATCGGGTGGCAAGCCGCCGGCCAGGAGGGTCTCCAAACCGCGCTCACGGGTGCGCCGAAGTTTGATCTTGAACTCCAGGTTGCGACGCTCGGCGGTAAGTTCCTCGCGGATCGCCTGGTCCCGCGTGACCTCCTCAATGGCAAGCATCGCGATCACATTCAAGCCCCGGTGAACCAGCTCACGGCGGATCTCCTCCGCGGTCGCCATCGGCGCCACGACGCGGTGCTCGTAGAATTCGACGGCCTTCCGGGGTACGTCGCGCCGCAGGATTTCACCCTCCACGGCTGTTGCGAAAACCGTCCGTTCCTCTTTACGGGCCGTGAGCAGGACTACAGCGGTCTTCCCGCCGCCCTCCTGAAAAAAGGATGTCAGCTCGCCGCAGTTTTGCAGCAGGGTCTGAACCTCTCCGGGGGTGGCAAAAAGGGCGTGCACCAGCGGGTTCTGGTCCCAAAGCCGGCCTGAAAGGTCGAACGGACCGGGTATGGTCGCGATCACGCCCTCCATGTAGCCCAGGGCGTTTTCCAGGGGCTTTCGGAGCTGTTGCTGGTATCCCGTGACAGATCGCATCGAGGGCTCGCTGTCCTCAACCATGCGCTCGATCCACTCGTCCAGCAACGCCTCCCGTTGCCCCTGCGATCTCTTCAGCTCCCGGTATTGGGTCCACTTGTCCTTGATGCCCATATTATCCCCACCCGTCTGCGGCTCAGGAAGGCGGCTGCCGGCGGCTGGCGCCACTGTGCGGATCCACCTGGTCCCTGGCCTGTTCTATGGTGTCGATGCCTGTGGAGTATGAAATTCTGTCGAAGCGTATTTCAGGCGTTTGGGACGCCATCTCGACCACCAGCAGGATGTTGCGGAACGTTGCCGAACTCAAATGGCGCTGCAACCCCTCCTTGCTCGCCCAGATTTCCTCTATCATCAACGCGCGCCCCCCCGTTATTTCCTGGTAGAGGCGGCAGCTGACGCAGCCCGCTTCGAGTTTGATCCGTTCGATCATCGACCTGAGAATGACCAGCGCCTCTTTGCGCTTCCTGGCGGGAATCAGCATCCGGAAGGTCGCGTGAATGCGGATTTCCGCGTCATTCGGCCCGTCTGAGACAGATGGCAACTGCTTGGGTTCGGCCAAGGGAGACACCTCCGGCAAAGGGGTCGCAAGACGTTAAAACGGAAATCGAGACTCTCAGGCATTGCGAAACCCGTTCCCAAACCGCGGCGACAGGCCTTTTCTCTTACAACATGCCGGGATCGTTTAAATTAATTTGAATTTGGAGAAGTTCGCGGGAGAACTGAAAGGATTGTTTATGCCGAAATATCGGCATCAGGCCGCTATTTCGGCATCAGGCATTGCCCCTGTGGATCCCCAAGCGCTTCATCTTGGATTGCAGGGTGGTGCGCTTCAGCCCTAAAATTTCGGCGGCCCCGTTGGGTCCCGTGATCCGCCAGCCGGTTTTGGACAGGACATCCAGGATATACCGGCGCTCGACCTTCTCCAGGGTGCCGGTGGGGCGAGGCTTTTCGGACTTGAAATCGGGCGGGTGCAGATGCAGGGTCCCGCCGCCGCTGGTGATCATGGCGTGCTCGACGATGTTGCGCAGCTCCCGGGCGTTGCCCGGCCAGGAGTAGCGCCTGAGGGCCTCCATGCTGCGGCGGTCGATGCGCTCCACCGGTTTGTTCAATTTTTTCTCGTTCTGTCTGACGAAAACCCAGACCAGCGGGGGGATGTCCTCGGGGCGTTCGCGCAGAGGCGGAACCGCAATCGGGAACACGCTCAGCCGGTAGTAGAGATCGCTGCGAAACCTTCCGGCGGCGACCTCCTGGGCCAGGTCCCGGTTGGTGGCCGCGATGATGCGGACGTCCACCTGAAGGGGCTTGGTGGAGCCCAGGCGTTCGAACCGCCCATCCTCCAGAACCCGCAGCAGCTTGGCCTGCAGGTCCAGGGGCAGCTCGGCGATTTCGTCCAGAAAGAGCGTCGACCGGTGGGCCACCTCGAAGCGGCCGGCCATGCGGGTCAGAGCCCCGGTGTAGGCGCCCTTCTCCCGGCCGAAAAGTTCGCTCTCGATCAGGGTGGGGGGCAGGACCGCGCAGTTGAGGGTCACCAGCGGGCGGTCTTTGCGTTGGCTCAGGCCGTGAATGGTGCGGGCCAGAAGTTCCTTGCCGGTGCCGGTTTCCCCCAGCAAGAGCACGGTGGCATCGGTACCGGCGACCTGCTCCACCTGGGCGAGCACGCGCTTCAAGGCCGGGCTGCGGCCGACGATGCCGTCGTGGCTATGCTGGAGCACGATCTCATTTCGCAAGTAGAGGTTCTCCTGCTCCAACTGGCCTTTCAGCCGCCCGATCTCCTCCAGCTGTTCCCGCAGCCGTTCCTCCATCTCCTTGCGCGCGGTGATGTCCAGGGACACCCCCATCAGGCGCTCCGGCAGCTCCGGTGCAGCCGAATAGGACCGCCCCCGGGAGGCGATCCAGCGGGTCTCGCCCGGGGGCCGCTGGATTCGATATTCGACGTTGATCATGGCGCCTCCCTCCAGGCACTGCCGAATGCTCTCCTCCACAATACCGCGGTCCTCCGGCAAAACGATGGCCATGAACCGCTCCAGGCCAAACGCCTCGTCCCGGGCAAAGCCCAGCAGGACCCGCAGCCTGTCGGAGGCCCAGATATGCCCCGAACCCGGATCCAGGATCCAGAAACCGGCCTCCGCCGAGGACGCCGCCAGGCTCAGGCGCTCCTCGCTCTCGCGCAGGGCCTGCTCGGCATTCCGGCGCGTCAAAGCATTCACGAGGACCTCCCCGAGCAATTGCAGCCGCGGGATGATTTCCGCCGGCCAATCACGCTCGTTTCGCACCGCATTGATGGAAATCATATGATCGACGGATTCGCCCAACAAGATGGGTATCGTCAGGGTGGAGCGAATCCCCAGTTGGCGCCAGAACTGCTTGCTCGCAAGGGGTGCCTCCGGCACGTCGTCCATCCGGGTAAACGCCACCACCTCGCCTTTTTCCACCAGCTTCCGGTATGCCCACGGGTTCTTCGATCGGGGAATCTCCATCCCCTTGGGAATCGGTGGGGCGTGCGCCGAGGCGGCGAGATGGGTGATCTGGAAGGAGGCCTTGCCCGGCAGTGTCCGCACCAGGGCGCAACGGTCCACCTGAAAAAACGTCATCACCATTTCCAGGGCGCGTTCGATTTCGCGGTCCAGCCCCTCGGCGGGAAGGTTGACGAAGCGGGCGGAGAGGTCCGAAAGCAAGCGTTCAAAGCGCAGCCGCTCGGAGAGGGCCTCCTCGGCCTGCCGGCGCTGGGCGATCTCCAGTTCCAGGCGCCGGTTGGCTTCGGTCAGTCGCGCGTTTAGCTGCGACAGCTCGGCCGTGCGCCGTTCGGCCAGCTCTTTGGGGCGGTTTTGCAGGCGGTAAAGGCAGATATGGGCCTTTACGCGCTGCAGCAGCTCCTCGGCCCGATACGGTTTGGTGATGCATTCGGCACCCCCGCCGGGAAAACCTTTCATGTTTTCTTTGGGGTCCTGCAACCCGCAGCTGAAGATCACCGGGATGGCGCGCATGGCCGAATCCTGCCTGAGACAGCGGCAGGTGTCCACGCCGGCGAGGTCGGGTACGCGGCTGTCCAGCAGGATCAGGTCGAAGGAGCCCTTCTGCGCCAACCCAAGCGCCGCGTCGGCGCTCGGCGCGAAGCGGACTTCATAGCCGGCGCGGGTCAGGATCGCCTCCAGCGCCCGGCTTCGCGCGGGGTCTTCTTCCACAACGATCAGCCGGCCCGCAAATTTTTCCGAAAGTGGGGTATCCATGGCTGGGATCTTCAAGCCTTTCTCCGGCAAAGAGGGGTTGCCGCGGACCGGCCCTCGAAAGATGATTTCGATCGTTTCCAGCGGAAGAATTGAAGGTCGGTCGTCATGGCTGGCCGTCGAGAAACGAAAAGCGAACCCCGGTCTTGGCCGACATGAGTATGCCAGGTAGGTGGTAGGGAGTCAATGGCAGCGTCAACTCAAAAGGCTGGCCGGAGAGCGATGTGGATATCCTCTTCGAATTCGATCCCGGCGCGAACCTCGGATCGTTCGCTTTTGCCAGGTTACAGCGGTGTTTGCAGGATCTCTTCGGCCGGCAGGTTGACCTGGCGACACCGAAAGCCCTTCACGAGGCACTTAAACAGCGTATCCTCGAGGAGGCGGTGCATGCCGTTTCGCCATTACCGCAGCTTTTCGAATTCGGCGGCGATCTCGCGGCTCAGCGCGGCAACCGCCCGGCTTGCCGCGGCCACCAGCTCATCATATCCGCCACCCGTCACCGCCTCCTGGACGACCGAATTGCCCACCGCCAGGGTTTTCTGACCCTTCGGCTCCTTGAGGGTCCAGCTTGCATTCAGTCGGACCGTGTCCGCCAGCCGGCCGTCGAACTGGCCCACCACGACGCTCAGGCGGTAGGCTTCGTCGGGGGCATGGGCATCGGAGAGCACGTTCACTTTTTTTGCCGCCAGCAAGCTGCCCAGATTGGCCACCAGCACGCGGGTGAAGTTGTCTCCCAGCGAGCCGCCCCAATAATGGGTATCGGACATCAGGATGCGGTTGTCGTCGGCACGGGTGACGATCTGCGGGCGGTCGATCACGGTGGGGATTGCCACCGGCAGCACCGCCAGGAGGGTCCCCGGGACGGCTCCGGTCTGCCCAGCCGTCTGGGGCATGGGGCTCAGGGTATAGAAGGTGACCGGGTCGCTGGTCCGGAACAGACACCCGCTGAGCGCCAAAACCGGCAGGCTCAGCGCACAAAGGATCTTCAGTGCCGAGAAGGCGTGTTTCATTGGTTGGTTTCCTTTCCGCGCAGGAGCGACCCCGGCTGCCGCTCGAGGAAATCGGCCAGCACCCGCAGGGCGCGCGCGCTGGCCGCCAGCTCCTCCAGCGCGATTTTCATCCGGATCTGAAGCGGCGAATCCGATTGCAGCGAAGCGGCGCTGGCCGCCAGCGCCGCCTGGGCCTGCTGCAGGGCGGCCGTGATTTCCGGCGCCGTTTGGGTGCGCAACTCCGCCGTGAGGCCCTGAATTTCGTTGACGGCGGCCGTAAGCGATTTCACGGCGTCCATAAGCTCAGGGGCGTTGGTGATGCGCTTGGCGCCCTGAACGGCGTCCCGCAGGTCGCTTCCGATTTGATCGATGGGGAGATCTTCGAGCTTGGCGATCAGCCGGTTCAATTTGGTGCCGATCTCCTCGAACTGGGTCGGCAAGGTCGGGATGCTGGGATAGCGGCCTTCGCGGCCGAGCTTGGTGGGCGGCTCATCCGGGAAAAATTCCAGGGCCACGTACTGCTGGCCGGTGACGATGCTGCCGGAGCGGAGTTGGGCGCGCAGGCCTTTTTCCACGAACGCCTCCATTCTTTTCACGCTTTGCCGCGGCTGATCTTCCCCCCCGATGGCGTGTATCCGCTCGGGCTGGATGGCGATCAGCACGGGAATGTCGAAGGTGTTTCGATTGACGTCGAAGTCCAGCCGGAAGTCGACCACATGCCCGACCTGGACCCCCCGAAATTCCACCGGCGCCCCCGGCGAAAGCCCGCGCACCGAACTGGTGAAGTGCAGGAGATAGTAATTTTGGACGGTGTAGGTTTCCTCCTCGGCGGCCTGCCGATCGGGAAACAGCCTGAAGGACCCGGCTTCCGGATCCGCCGCCGCCGCGGGCGGTCCGAATTTCTCAATCACGTCGAAAGCCACGCCGCCGACCAGCATCGAGACGAACGATTCGGTGTTGACCTGGATTCCGCGCGCGTCCAGCTTGAGATCAATGCCGCTGGCGTTCCAGAAGCGCGTGTTCTGGCGCACAAACGCCGGGTAGGGGTCCTTGATGAAAACCTTGAAGGTGATGCCCGTACCGTCGGGGGCCAGACTGTAGGCGGCCACCCGCCCGACTTCGATCTGCCGGTAATAGACAGGCGAGCCCACATCCAGCGAGCCTTTGCGCTCGGCCAGAAGGTCGAAGTGGCGACCCTTCTCCCAGGTGGTCACGATGGGGGGCTCCTCCAAGCCTTCGAAGTGCAGGACCTTTTTCCCCGGCGCCCCGGGGTCGATGTCGATGTAGGCCCCGGAGAAGACCGTGCTCAGACCCGTCACCGAACCGGCACTCACCCGCGCGCGAACCACCCAGAAACGGGAATTCTCGGAGAGAAACGCAGCCGCCTCCTTGATGAGCTGGGCCTTGACGATCACCTGGTTCAGGTCCCGGCTGAGGGTGATCTCCTGGACCTGCCCGATCTCCACATCCCGGCACTTGATCTTGGTCTTGCCGGCTTCGAGCCCCTCGGCGGTCTTGAAGCTGATTGTGATCTCCGGCCCCTTCTCGGAAATCGCCTTGTAGATCAGCCAGCCGCCGATCAAAAGGGCCGCCAGCGGCACCAGCCAGACGATGGAGACACTTCGCTTGCCGGAACGGATGACCGGCTCGGGGAGATCGGCAGCCTCGGGTTCAGGGGGTGTGTTGGGGTTCATCGTCGGACTCCTTTACATCCCAGATGAGACGGGGGTCGAAGCTCATGGCGGCAAAGATGGTGATGACCACGACGGCCGCGAAGAACGCCGCCCCCGCCTGGGCTTCGATGTTGGCCAGCGCCCCCAGGTGCACCAGGGCCACCAGGATGGTCACCACAAAGATGTCCACCATCGACCAGCGACCGATCGCTTCGGTGATGCGGTAGAGGCGCGTCCTGTCCTTGGGCCGCCAGCGGATGCCCCGCTGGACGGACACCAGCAGAAGCATCAGAATCAAAAGTTTCAGCAGCGGCACGAAAATGCTGGCGATGAAAATGACCAGGGCGATGGGCCACATGCCGCTGTGGATAAAGTAGATGACGCCGCTCAGGATGGTATCCAACTGAACCACGCCCAACGAGGTAACCTTGGTGATGGGCAGCACGTTGGCGGGGACATAGAAGAACAGGGCCGCGATCACCAGGGCCCAGGTGCGGGCAATGCTGTCGGGTTTGCGTGAATGCAGGGCGGCGCCGCAGCGCGGGCATCTTCCGGGCGGTTCCGGGGACCCGGGTAGCTTTCGGACGAGCAGATGGCATACCCCACAGCTCACCAGGGACTGGCTTTTAGCCGTCCGGGCGACAGGCCTCATCGGGGACCCTCCCAGCGGCCCCAGATCTCGTGGGGGTCCAGCGAGGACATGCACGCCGCCAGAACGAAAATCAGCGCCATGAAGCAGAAGGCGGCCGGTCCCGGGATGATCTGGGCCATCTTGGCCAGCTTGACGACCGAGACCAGAATCCCCAGCATGAACACCTCCGTCATGCTCCAGGGCGCGATGCTGCGCAGCCAGCGGAAGAC
>JAJDNY010000191.1 GCA_022340425.1 Desulfobacteraceae bacterium
GTTGAGGCCCTGAACGCGCCCTGCTCCCAGACGCCGACCACGTTCACCCCGGTGATTTGACGCAGGTTGCTCTCCGCCAGGGTTTTTCCCTGAAGCGGGGTCCGCATCGCCGGTGCCTCCGCGATCAAAAGCTCGTCAAAGCTGCCGATGATGTTGGCCTGCATGCTCACCCCGAGCACCCTGCGCGCTAAGGCTTGGCCTAACATTTTGGTGAACTGGAAGACGTGGCTGCTGCCTGCCAGCTCCAAAATATCCAGGCTGTCTTCCATGTCGGCGTTGGTGACGGTCACCACCCGGGAGCTGGTTTCGCGAATCGTAAATATGATGTTGGTGCTGGTGATGTCGTCGTTTAAAACCACCACCATGGCGGCCCGGTCCACCCCCAGGCGCTTGTAGCTCTCGGGGTTGTCCAGTTCACCGACCACGACGCGATACCCCAGGTCGTGCAATTCCAGGGCGCGTTGAAGATCCGGCACAAGAATCACATACTCCACCCCGTACTGGGTCAGCTTTTCCACCAGGTTGACGGCTACATCATCGTAATGGGTCAAAATCACATGATCGGAAACCCGGTCCGGGACCGACCGCGGCGCCCTCGCCCTGTTCTGCTCCTCCAGCCAGGGGGCATAAAAGAATTGGATAAAGGTGAAGGGGAGCATGATCAGCAGCAGCACAATGCCGTTTAGCAGCACGATAATCGAAAAAAGCTTGCCGATGTCGCTGTGAAAGGTGATATCCCCGAAACCCAGCGTCGACATGACCGTCAGGGTCCAGTACAGGCCGGTGACCCACGAGTATTCGCGCCCCTCGAAGAGCATCAGAACGTGAAACAAAACGCTGTAGCCCACAAAAAATAGGATCAGCAGCAAGGAAAATTTGATGAGCAGCCGGATGTTGGCCTTGCGGGTATTGTCGCGCAGCAAGGTTTGCAGCTGAGAGATCACGAATTTCATTTTTCCGGTTCACCCCCTGTCTGTGGGTAGGCCTGTGCGCAGACTGCCCAAACACAGCGTCGTGATGCTGGCTTCGGCTGCTTTGGGCCGAAACCGTCGCCGGGCGCAGCACGGCTGTTTCTTTTCCGCTCGTGGCGTTTATCAGGCGAGGGCGCCATTTTGTCAAACCCCAAAACAGCGCTTGCCGCCCGGCTGTGACGGCCCGCCAACTGTCGGGCGCTTGCCGGGTCAAAGCCGGGGCGGCAAGGACAAGTCCGGGCACGGGCCGCAATTTACGTCTTTACGTCGCCGGCCAAAATGGTTTACTAACTTCTGCCGCGCCCTGACCAGCCACCAGGGTCCGGCATACACGGCCACGGCGGGCTTTTCGGCCCTCGACGTCATCCCGAAGCGGACCACCCGATATGGACGCCAAAAAATTTCGGACGGCTATCCTCCTTTTCGCCGGCACCATCTCATTTGGTACGCTGGGCTACTACTATTTTGAAGGGATGACGCTCTTCGACGCCTTCTACATGACCGTCATCACCATCAGCACGGTGGGTTTTTCGGAGATCAAGCCCCTGACCACCGTCGGTCGAAGCATCACCGTGGTGGTGATCATGATGGGGATCGGTGTGGGCGGCTACACGGTCGGGATGATTGCCCGCAGCTTCATCGAGGGTGAACTGCGGATATTTTTCGGGAGAAGAAAGTTGGAAAAAAGGATTGCGGCGCTGGCCAATCACTTCATCATCTGCGGCTACGGTCGAATCGGCCGGATAATTTCCGCCGAGCTGGCCGATGACAAGATTCCCTTTGTGGTCATCGAACAGGACGGCAAGTCCATCGAACACCTGCAGAAGCATGGGTATCTGTGGCTTCAGATGGATGCGACCTCCGAGGAGGCGCTCCTTGCCGCCGGCATCAAGCGCGCCAAGGGGCTGGTGACCGCGCTGCCTTCCGATGCCCACAACGTCTTCATCACCCTCACGGCCAAGGGCCTGCGGCCGGACATTTTCATTCTCTCGCGGGCCTCGGACCACGGCAACGAGGACAAGCTCAAACGGGCGGGGGCCACGCGCGTCGTTTCACCCTATCTGATCGGCGGCCGCCGCATGGCCCAGGTGCTCAAGCGCCCCACGGTGGTGGATTTTATCGATATTGCCATGATGGAGCGCCATCTGGGGCTGATGATGGAGGAGGCCAAGATTGGCTCGCAATCGCAGCTGATCGGCAAAAACATCATGGCCAGCAACCTGCGCCGGGATTTTGGCGTAATCGTGGTGGCCATCAAGAATGCCGCAGGCGATATGATTTTCAACCCCGGGCCCGGGGAAACTCTCAACGCGGGCGACGTGATCGTGGTGCTCGGCAAGATGGAAAACCTCGAGCGCATGCGCGCGGTGCTGTGAAGCCCGCGCCACCATCTCAGGCTTCCGCCATCAGGGTCTTGAGCTCCGCGCCGTCGATTTTTTCGCGCTTCAGCAGCAGTTCGGCCCCCTTGTCCAGCACCGCGCGGTTTTTTGCCACGATCTCCAGCGCCCGGGCGTACTGGGCGTTGATGATCTCGCGGATCTCGGCGTCGATCAGCTGGGCGGTGGTTTCGCTGTAGTCCAGGGACCCCTGGGGGGCGATGTCCAGGAAACGGGCGCGCTTCTCGCGGGCGAAGTAAACCTGGCCGACTTTTTCGCTCATCCCGTACTCCTTGACCATGCTGGTGGCGATGTCGGTAGCCCGGGCGAGGTCGTTGTGGGCGCCGGTGGAGATGTCGCCGAAAACGGTCGACTCCGCCGCCCGGCCTCCCAGGAGGGTGGCGATTTTATTGAGCAGCTCGGTTTTTTTCATCAGGAAGCGGTCTTCGGTGGGCACCTGCATGGTGTAGCCCAGGGCGGCGATGCCCCGCGGGATGATCGATATTTTCTGAACCGGGTCGGTTCCCGGCAGGCTCAGGGCGACGACGGCGTGGCCCAGTTCGTGGTAGGCGATGATCCGGCGCTCCTCGGGGTTGATCAGCCGGTTTTTTTTCTCCAGACCGGCCACCACGCGCTCCACCGCCTCTTCGAACTCGGGCATGCCCACCGCCTGCTTGTCCCGTCGGACGGCCAGCAGGGCGGCCTCGTTGACCAGGTTGGCGAGGTCGGCCCCCACCATGCCGGGTGTCATGGCGGCCAGCTTCTCCACATCGAGCTCCGGTTCGGCCTTGATCCCCCTGAGGTGGATCCGCAGGATGGCCTCGCGGCCCAGCTTGTCGGGTCGGTCCACCAGCACCTGGCGATCGAAGCGCCCGGGTCGCAGCAGCGCCGGGTCGAGGATTTCGGGGCGGTTGGTGGCGGCCATCAGGATAACGCCCACGTTGGGGTCGAAGCCGTCCATTTCCACCAGCAGCTGGTTGAGGGTCTGTTCGCGTTCGTCATGGCCGGCCACCGGGCCGATGCCGCGGGCTTTGCCCAAAGCGTCGAGTTCGTCGATGAAGATGATGCAGGGCGCTTTCTGTTTGGCCTGTTCGAAGAGGTCCCGCACCCGGGCCGCTCCCAGGCCCACGAACATCTCCACAAACTCCGAGCCGCTCATGCTGAAAAACGGCACGCCGCTTTCGCCGGCAACCGCCCTGGCCAGCAGCGTCTTGCCCGTCCCGGGCGGCCCCACCAGCAGGACGCCCTTGGGCATCTTGCCGCCCAGGGAGGTGAAACGCCCCGGCTCTTTCAGAAATTCAACCACCTCCACCAGTTCCTGCTTGGCCTCGTCGACACCGGCGACGTCTTCGAAGCTGATGTTCAGATCGCTTTCAACGTAGATTTTGGCCTTGTTCTTGCCCAGCGCCATGAAGCCCGGCTGCTGACCGGCCATGCGCTTCATGAAAAAGTACCAGATGCCAAAGAAGAAAAGAACCGGGACGACCCATGAGAACAGGTCGCGCAGGAAGGTCGACTCGATCTGGCCTTTGAAGATCACCCCGTATTGATCCAGGAGGGTGGAGATTTCGGGGTCCACCCGGACGGTGCGAAATCGCTTGGGGGTGCCGCCTTCGGCCGTTTCGTCGATCATTTTCCCCTGGATCTGGTTGGCCGTGATGGCCACCTCGGTGATCTTGTTCTCTTTCAGCAGCTGCAGAAACTTGCTGTAGGGGATCACCGGGATTTCCATGACCGATACGATCGATTGCTGGATCAGCAGCACGAGCCAGATGCCAAGAAGGGCGTACCAAAGGGAAAATTTGTGCTCTTTCTGCATTTCATCCCTCCCCGCAGTGTCGATTCGGCCGCCGGCTGTCGAAATTGCCGTTGTGGGGGGCGCGGCATGCAATCCTGCCAGTGGTTTGGGCCGGCTCTGGGTGCGTCTGCACGGCGGATGGGCGGCCGCTTTGGCGGTGTGCGTGAGTAATTAGAGTCATTTTAAGGCAGATGCCGCCAAAAAGCAACCGGCCCGCATCATTCGCCATCAGGGGGCGTCGGCCGCAATCCAAATGCCTTGCGGCCGCGCCCAAAGCGCGTTAGGGTCGCAGTACAATTCCCAAGTTGGCGCCGGATCCGGGTTCGGCTGGGGGGCGGAAAGGCACGCCGGATGAGGAATGGTTCTTCGCCGGTGCCCCGACGCCAACCGCAGCTGCGGCGGCGCCCCGCGACACCCGGAGAAAACCGGGTTCCCGGCGGTTTCCCGGGCGCGGGTACCTGCCGTCAGCCGGACAACTTGGCGGGAGAAAAGGCTGGTGCGCAAATGGCGGCCAAACCCATCGACCTGACCCACCTTTTGGATGTGGACACCCCCGTCTTGGCGGGCGACCCGCCGCTGCTGCGGCACACCTTGTTGCACCACGGGCGGGACGGCTGCCACCTGGAGCGCATTTCTTTGGGAACCCACACCGGCACCCACCTGGATGCCCCCTTCCATTTTTTTGCAGACGGCGATCGGCTGGACGCCCTGCCGGTAAGCCGGCTGGTGGGCGCCGGCGTGCGGCTGGATCTCACCGGGCGCCGGGAGGACAGCCCGATATGCGCCGCGGAGTTGAGAAAGGTGGCGCCGCAACTGATACCGGGCGATTTCGTGCTGCTGATGACCGGCTGGGACCGTTTCTGGGGAACGCCGCGCTATTTTCGGCACCCATATCTGGCGCCGGATTGCGGGAGATGGCTGGTGGATTGCGGGGCCGGGCTGGTGGGGCTGGACACCCCCAGCCCGGACCGCTCCAGCGGCGCTCAGGGGGACCACCCCGTTCACCGGATGCTTTTGGGCGGCGGGGTCCTGATCGTCGAGAACCTCTGCGGGCTGCGGCGGATACCGTTGCTCCGGGGTAATTATGCCTTCCTGCCGCTGAAGCTCAAAGGGGCGGACGGCGCCCCGCTGCGGGCCGTTTTTCTGGGCACCTGACCCGGCCGTGATGTATCCGGGGGCGGGGCGGTGCTGCGGCCGGTATAAGGCGCCAGGCCTTCTGGTAGGCCTTGATAAAGCCGTAAAAGGCAAACCAGACGGTTACCAAAAAAGTTCAAGCTACGGCGCGCAAATCTCAGCGGCGTGCGGCGTACACCTCTGCGCCGCAGCGACTTCGAGATGCGGCGCAACCCAGAGGATTTTTTGCGGAGCCCTCAGGCCTTGCCCAGCAGGCGCAGCATGACGGCCTTCTGGGCATGCAGGCGGTTCTCGGCCTGGTCGAAAACCACCGCCTGGGGATCATCGATCACCTCGGCGGCCTGCTCGTAGCCGCGCATGGCCGGCAGACAGTTCATGAAGATGGCGTCGGCGGCGGCCTGGGCCATGAGCTTGACGCTGACCTGGTAGGGCATGAACTGCCGGACGCGCTGGGCCATTTCCGATTTGGGGATATGGTAGCTCATCCAGGAATCGGTGTAGACCACGTCCGCCCCGGCCACGGCTTCCGCCGGGTCGTGGGTCACCAAGACCGTGGCGCCGGTGGCCCCGCCGGCGGCGGAGGCATCGGCCACCACCGCCGGCAGCGGGCTGGCGCTCGGGTCGGCCGGGCAGCCGACGCGGATGCTGACCCCCATCTTGGGGCAGCCGTAGAGTAGGGAATGGGTCACGTTGTTGTTGGCGTCCCCCAGATAGGCCAGGGTGAGGCCGGCCAGGGCGCCCTTCTTTTCGCGAATGGTCTGAAGGTCCGCCAGGACCTGGCAGGGGTGGTTGAAGTTGGTCAGCCCGTTGATGACCGGGATCCCGGCGTTGGCGGCCAACTCCTCCATGTGGCGGTGCTCGAAGAGGCGCGCCATGAGCAGATCGGCATAGCGGCTGAGCACTTTCACCATGTCGCCGATGGTCTCCTTGCCGGCCGCCAGGGGCGAGCTGGCCATGTCGTAGAAGATCGCATCGCCGCCCATCTGGCAGATGCCGGTTTCAAACGAAACCCGGGTGCGCAGGCTGGGTTTTTCGAAAATCATCACCAGCATCCGGCGCTGCAGGGCATCCTGGTACTTTTCGGGCGCAGCCTTGAGGGCATCGGCCAGATCCAGGATGGCCGTTATCTCAGCGGTCGACCAATCCTTGAGGGAAATCAAATGGCGCATGCCGTCACCGTCTTTCAGCTTGTTAGGTCGTCGTAGTATTTGTCGATCTCGGCGCAGCGATCGAAAATTTCCAGCATCAGCGCCGCCCGCACCCACATCCCGTTGCGCACCTGGCGCCAGTAAACAGCCCGCGGGTCCTGGTCGGCCTCGATGGCGATTTCCTTGCGCCGCGGCAGGGGGTGCAGCAGCACCGCATCGGGTTTGAGGATCTCCAGATGGCGCGCGGTGAAATGGAAGGGCGTGGTGTCCAGCAGGCGGCTTTCCTCGGCCGTGTCCCACTCGTCCTGGATGCGGGTCATGTAGATGGCGTCCACTTCGGGGATGATTTTTTCGAAATCCGTGCTCAGCTCGTAGGCCACCCCCGCCGCGCGCAGGTTTTCGAGGATGTCGGCACCGATCTGGAGCGATTCGGGTGCCACGAAATACTGCGTGACCCCCGGGTAGAGGGTAAGCAGGTTGGCCAGCGACCGCACTGTGCGGCCGCGCGCCAGGTCCCCCACGAAGGCGATCTTCTTGTGCGGGATGCCTCCGCGGGTCTCGAAGCTGCGCTGCAAGGTGTAGATGTCCAGCAGGGCCTGGGTGGGGTGCTGATCTTGGCCGGAGCCGGCGTTGATGACAGGGATGCAGCGTTCGGTGTTGGATAGCAGCCAGGCGATCCGCTCTGCGAACCCTCCCACCGGGTGGCGCATGATGATCAGGTCGAAGTACGAGCTGAAGGTGCGCACCGTGTCCTCCGGGGATTCCCCCTTGATTTCGCTTGAGGTGGTGGTGTCGCGCACCTCCGCCGGGTGGATGCCGACGATCTGGCAGGCGGAGTAAAATGAGAGAAAAGTCCGGCTGGAGGGCTGGGCGAAGTAGAGCATGGCGCGCTTTTCCGAGAGCAGCGACTGCAGGAAGTGCAGCCCTCCCTTGGTTTTGCCGATGCGCCGGATCTTGGTGGCCAACTCGCAGAGCCGCTCCAGGGAGGGGCGGTCGAACTGCTGGGCGATCAGGGCATGGTAGGGCCGCCCGTTGCGCATAAACAAAGGGCCCTTATCTTCGCGTCGAAGGTCCTGGAAATCCAGCCATGAAATGCGCCGCAACGGGTTGTCCTTGTACATCGGCGTTTCCTCGCCTGAGGTTGGAAGGGGCAGCCAGGCCGCAGCCTGTCAACGCCTGTCATTTAAGGCAATGCCCGAAGTTTGTCAATGCCCGGCCAAGGGGCTTTCCAAACGGCCGTCGCGGCCAAGGGCGCCGTTGCTTTCAGGCTTTTGCCGTCAATAAGAAGGAGGTGTGCCATGGCACAAATTTTCGACGATCGCTGGCGTGAGCGCGGGTCTCTGTGGTTATTGGGGCTGTCGCTGGTGATGGTCTTTTCCGCCTGTTCGACCCACGGCCCCGGGGTCATCGGTCCCCAGGGCGGCAAGCTGGCGCCCTGTCCGGATCGGCCCAACTGCGTTTGCAGCGACGCCGCGGACCCCCGGCGGCGGGTTGCGCCGTTCGCCTTGCAGGGGCCCGCCGCGGAAGCCTGGCAGGCCCTCGAGGCGCACCTGACCACCCTGCGGCGCGTCCAGCTGGTCACCGTTTCACCGTTTTATCTGCATGCCGTTTTTCGCAGCCGGGTTTTTGGCTTTTCGGACGATGTCGAGTTCTACCTCCGGCCGCAGGCCGGAGAAATCGCCGTGCGTTCCGCATCACGCACGGGCTATTTCGACTTTGGCGTCAACCGCCGTCGGATCGAGGCCATCCGGAGCCATCTCACCGGGCTGGGGGTTCTTAAAGGGTCTTGAAAGCGCCGCCGCCGGTGCAGGGTTCGAAAAAAAACATCCCGCCGGGGCCACCGGCAGACCCATGGTCTACTTCGCGGGGAGGAAAAACAAGGCCGCGCCCCGGCACCCGGCGCCCCCGTTGAGCCAAGTCCCGGAAGGCCTGTTGTAGGATTCAATTAACTGTAATTTCAGTTTCTTAAAATTAAGTACGAGCAGTTCTGAGCCTCATGCGGGAAACGGCCTGGCGGGGCTTTGCCTAACGCCCTGCCCCCGCCAAGTGCCCGGCAGCAAGCCAACGGCGTCTTAGCCTTCTCTAAAACCGTTGATTTTGTAGGGATGGCATCAAACTAATATGTTGACATTCCGCCAAACCTTCTATAGAGACAGGTTTAATCGAACAGCTGGGGCAATCGAGAACTTCAACTGGAGGTGGAATCGCATGACAAAAGCAGAATTGATCGAAAAAATGGCAATGGATGCCGGCATCAGCAAGGTTGCTGCCGGGGCCGCTCTGGACTCGTTTGTCGACGGCGTCACCAGTGCGTTGAAGAAAAAAGAGGGAAAAGTGACCTTGGTGGGTTTCGGCACATTTCTCAAGGTTCGCCGCAAAGCGCGCAAGGGGCGCAACCCCCAGACCGGCGAGGAAATCAAGATCAAGGCGACAAACGTCGTCAAGTTCAAGCCGGGCAAAAAGCTGAAAGATTCGGTCTGATCCATACGGGCGTGGTTTGCGGCAGCCTGCGAGCGTTGCCGCAAACCGCTCTGCATTCCCTCGAAGTCCCCCACTTCCGTGCTTTTCCCTCCCCCGGCACCCCGCCCGGTGAGCGCTTCCCATCTCACCCGGGAGGTGCGTCATTTCCCGACTGCGATTTAGCATTCGACCTTCGCCCTGCGACAGTGCTATAATAAATTTTATTCTTTCAAGCGGCGGGTTTCCGGCAGGGCCGCCTGCCAGCGGGTGATGCGTGCCGGAAAAAGGGGGCGATGATGTGGGTCTTCACCATGGACGGATTTTTCGCGGCGGTCTGGGACAAGAACTGTGGGCGGGACGAACTCATGATCCGCGCCCATTGCCGTGAGGACCTGGTCCGCCTCTCCAAAAAGCTCTGGGGCTACAGCGAGGAGGTCAAGATCCTCAAAAGCCCGGGCGCCGATTATGCTTTCCGGATGAAGATCCCGCGCCAGATGTGGTCGGAATACGTGGCCCAGTGCGCCCTCAAGGTGGACTATGCCAATGTCAAGGGCCACATCGTGCCCGCCGATGAACCGCTGCGTGAAAGGGCCTACTACGAGGTCTGGGAGGCGCTTTACCGCTGGCAGTCGGATCTGGAAAAAAAACAAGGCAAGTGAATCGGGCTGCCAGCCGGGCGGGTGACTGATTTCCCGCTTGACAGGCCGCAAGCGGGTGATAAAAACTCTGGCCGCGCCGACCCTGTTTTGGGATGCGGCAGCAGCAAACGTTCGCCCCCACCGGTCTGGGGGTTTTTTTGTACCCCTGGCGCAAGATCCGATGCAGGCGTTTATGGACCGCAACACGCTTTTTGGCGCCATTTTAAGCGGCGCGCTGCTGACGGCCGCCTTTCCCCGGCTGGGCATGTGGGGTGCGGCCTGGGTGGCCCTGGTGCCGCTGCTTCTCGCCCTCCGGAACCTTCCCCCCGCCGGTGCCTTCCGCCTGGGCCTGATCGCCGGCGGGGTGCACTACCTGAGCCTGATCTACTGGGTCGCCTACACCCTGCGGACCTACGGTCATCTGCCGTGGCTTCTGTCGGTTTCGGCGCTGGTGCTGCTGTGCATCTACCTGGCGCTTTTTACCGCTTTTTTCGCGGCCGCCCTGGCCCTTTTCAGGCCCCGGCCGCTGATCCTGCTCGTGGCGGCGCCGGTCCTGTGGACAGGGCTGGAGTATCTGCGCACGTTTCTGTTGACCGGCTTCCCCTGGGGGCTCTTGGGCTACACCCAGGCCGACTGGCTGCCGGTGATCCAGCTGGCGGACCTCTTCGGGGTCTACGGGGTCTCCTTTCTCATTGTACTGGTGAATGCCGCGGCGGCCCTGGCCCTCTCGACGGTTTTGAGCAGCGCCCGGGGCCCTCGGCCGGCCCCCGCGGCCGGTCTAGGGGCGCTTTTGCTGGCGACGGCTGCCGTGGCCCTCGCCTGGGGTTACGGCCATTGGCGTATTCAGGGGTTGGAGGCCCGCATCCGCCAGGCGCCGGCGGTCAAGGTGGCGGTGGTCCAGGGCAATATCCCCCAGGCGGAGAAGTGGGAGCCTTCTTTTCAAACGGCCACCGTCGAAAAATACGCGCGCCTCTCCATGGGGCTGCGGGACCAGCGCCCGGAGCTGGTGGTGTGGCCCGAGACCGCCGCCCCGTTTTACTTCGGCCATGACGCCGAACTCTCGCTGCAGGTGGCGAAGGCCGTGCGCCGCAGCGCAGCCAGCTTTCTGATCGGCAGCCCGTCAGTCACCCTCCAGGCCGGCGGCCCGCTGTTCCACAACAGCGCGTTTTTGCTGGGACCCGAGGCGGAGGTGCTCGGAAAATACGACAAGGCCCACCTGGTGCCCTTCGGCGAATACGTTCCGCTGCGGCGCTGGCTGCCGTTTCTGGGGAAAATCGTCGCCCAGGTGGGGGATTTCGTGCCCGGTCCCAAGGGACAGACCCTCGCGTGGGGCCCTTATCGGCTGGGGGTCCAGATCTGCTACGAGATCATCTTTCCGGGCCTTGCCCGCGCCATGACCCTGAACGGGGCGGACCTGCTCGTCAACCTGACCAACGACGCCTGGTACGGCCGCAGCAGCGCCCCCTTCCAGCACTTCATGATCACCGTTTTCCGGGCGGTCGAAAACCGGCGGACGCTGGTGCGGGCCGCCAACACCGGTATCAGCGGCTTTGTCGACCCGTTGGGGCGGGTGGCTTCGGCCACCGCCCTTTTCGAAGACGCCGCCGTCGCCCGTTCGCTGCCGATATTGAGGGAGCGCTCGCTTTACACCCGCTGGGGGGATGTCTTTGCCGGGGCGTGCCTGGCCGGCGCCGCCCTGCTGGTGGCTGCGGCCGGTATCCGGCGTCGGCGCTGACCTGTCTTTCGCAAACCGCATTTGAAGGAGGAGAGAAAAAATGACCGTCGAATACAAACAGACCATCAAGGAGCTGCGCAAGAAATTCGAACAACTGAAAGACTATCTTTGACCTGCCGGCCAAGGAAAACCGCCTGAAGGAAATCGAATTCCAGATCGCCAAGGACGGCTTCTGGGACAACCCCGAGGAAACCCGGCCGGTTCTCAAGGAGCGCTCGGTGCTGGCAGCCCAGGTGGAGCGCTATCACGCGCTGATAAAGGAGCTGGAGGAGAGCGAGATTTTGATGGAACTCGGCCTCGAGGAGTCCGATTCCGAGACCGTCCTGGAGGCCCATCGGCTGCTGGAGGCGCTGGACCGGCGGATCGCGGCCTTTACCCTGAACCTGATGCTGGACGGCGAAGAGGACGGCAATAACGCCATCGTTTCAATCAATGCCGGCGCCGGCGGCACCGAAGCCCAGGATTGGGCCGAAATGCTCTTCAGGATGTACTCCCGCTACCTGGACCGCAAGGGCTTCAGCATGGAGCTGATTGACCTGCAGCCGGGGGACGAGGCCGGCATCAAGAGCGTGACCTTCACCGCCAGCGGGGATTTCGCTTACGGCTACCTGAAGTCGGAAATCGGGGTGCACCGCCTGGTGCGGATTTCGCCCTTCAACGCCAGCGGCAAGCGCCACACCTCGTTTGCCTCGGTTTTCGTATTCCCCGAACTGGACAACGATATCGTCGTGGACATCGAAGAAAAGGATCTGCGCGTCGACGTCTTCCGGGCCAGCGGGGCCGGCGGCCAGCACGTCAACAAAACCAGCAGCGCGGTGCGCATCACCCATTTGCCCAGCGGCATCGTCGTCCAGTGCCAGCAGGAAAAATCCCAGCATCGCAACAAGGATATGGCCATGAAGGTGCTCAAGGCCAGACTCTACCAGGCCGAGAAGCGGCGCCAGGAGGAAAAGCTCCAGGAAATCCACGACGGCAAGGAGGACATTGCCTGGGGCAGCCAGATCCGCTCCTATGTTCTGCAGCCCTACCAGATGGTCAAGGACCACCGCATCAATCTGGACGTGGGGGATGTCAACAGCGTGCTGGACGGCGATCTGGACCCCTTCATCGAGGGTGTGCTGCTCTCCAAAAAGCACCGCCAATGAACCCCGCCGGGCTGATCCGCGAGTACTACGACCCCGCCGGCAAGGCCTACGGGGTGATGATGCGGCATGCGGAGCAGGTGGCCCGCAAGGCCCTGGCCGTGGCCGAGCGGATCCAGGCGCCAGGCGTTGATCTGGCCTTTGTGGAGTCCGCCGCCCTGCTGCACGACATCGGCATTTTCCTGACCCACGCCCCGCTCTTCGGTTGCACCGGGACCCGGCCCTATCTCTGCCACGGGGTCCTGGGCCGGGAGCTGCTGGAGAAGGCCGGCTGGCCGCGGCATGCGCTGGTCTGCGAGCGGCACGTGGGGGTGGGCCTCACCCGGGCGGAGATTGAAAAAAATCGGCTGCCGCTGCCCGGCCGGGACATGCGGCCGGTCACCCTGGAAGAGCAGATCGTCTGCTTTGCCGACAAGTTTTTCTCCAAAAACGGCCAGGGCGAAGGAGAAAAGTCTCTTGACCGGATTCGGGCGGAGCTTTTGCCCTTCGGGGCCGGCAAGGTGGCGATCTTCGACGCCTGGGCCCGGCGTTTTGGGGAGGTTCCAGGCTGAGGGCGTGCGCCAAAAACAAGCCGTCCCGCCCGGAAGGGGCGGGACGGCTTGGGTGAAAACGGCCGACGGCGGCGGGTGTCGGGTAGGAGGCCATCAGGGAGGTTTTGCAACACCCCGCTAACGCCCTCGGCCGGTGGTGCACAAAAAGGCGGCACTTCTCAGGCGCGCTCGGGACCGTCAGGGGCGAATTCGGGTCCGGTCTCCCGGCGGCGCTTTTTTCTTATAAGCATA
>JAJDNY010000192.1 GCA_022340425.1 Desulfobacteraceae bacterium
CCACCAGGCGATCTGCCAGGACCACAGGGGAGTAAATCCCGAAAAGGAGAAGGCGTTGTTGCCCAGGATACAGGCCGGCCCGATGGCGAAGAAATACCACACCGGAACGACGATCTTCATCACCTTGCGCCACTGTTTGCCGCTCTCGCTGGGCTCATCGACACTGTCCAGCCATCCCCGGATCTCCGCTTGGCGCTCGATGGTCTCCTTGGTGTCCTTGAAACCCAGCCCGCGGCAGATAAAGGCGACCACCAGGCCGGTGAAGGTGCCCCAGAAGGCCGCATGCATGGAAAGCGGACGCGGCCAGATCTTATAGGTCAGGAACACGGCGAGCATGCCGGCCATGGTCCCCGCGACCGCCCCGATGGTCGGGAAGCGGACCCCCCAGATGACGCCCACCAGAAGCACGTACATCACGAAGCCGAAGGCGGTGGCGAGCGCCCCCAGGATCACCAGGGCCGCCTTGGAGGTCAGCCCGACGGTCAGCGCGGCGATGGTCAGAACGGTGGCCAGGATGCGGTTGACCCAGATCTGCTCGGCGTCGGAGGCCTCCTGCTTCTTGATCAGGCGCCAGTAGACGTCGCGCAGCAGGATCGAGCCGCCGGTGCCGATGTAGGGCGCCGCGGTGGAGTGAATGGCCGCGATGGCCCCCACGAAGACGATCCCCAGCACGAAGGGCGGCAGGAAGTTTTGCATCAGAAGCGGCACGACGGTTTTATCGGTCAGCTCGGCGAATCTCGGATCCCCCAAGGCCTGCAGGACGCGCGCGCCCATGCCCTGGAAGGCGGTGAAGAAGAACAGGGCGAAACCCACCACGAAGGTGGACATGAAGGCCTGCTGCCAGGCCAGGGGCTTCGGGTTCTTGATCCCGAAGGTCCACATGGTGAAGGCCGGCGAGGACTGGATCCCCATCAGGGCGAACATGTAGGTGAGGATCATGACCGCGGTCCAGGCCGTTTCACCCTGGGCGTTCCCCAAGCCCCAGTAGATGACCCGCGGCACCTCCAGGTACTTGACCTCCATCTGGGCGACTTGGGCCGAAAACGCCGACCAGCCGCCGAACTGCGGGTTGATGATGACGAAAAGCCCCAGCAGGATGATGCCGCCCACGAGAAGCACGAACTGGATGACGCCGACCCAGGTGCTGGCCTTCAGACCGCCGGTGCAGACGTAGAACCAGACCACGAAGGCCAGGAAGAGCGCGCCGAAGGTGAACGGCACGCCGGCGATGACGTTGAAGAGCGCGCCGGCGGCCATGAGCTGCACCGCGGAGTAGAAGATCGAGTAGAGCACCGCGGTCAGCACCACGAGGTAGCGCAGAAACTCGTTGTTGAAGTAGTAGGCGTACATGTCACCGGGGGTGATGAACCCGTAGCGCTTGCCCAAGAGCCAGGTGCGCTTGGAGAAGAAGGTACCGGTGATGGGGATCGTCAGGACGTAAAACGAGGCGAAGGCATAGGCCAACCCGTCGCGCCAGATCAGGCCGGGGTGGCCGATGAAGGTCCACCCGCTGAAGGAGGCCGCCGTGGCTGCCAGCAGAAAGGCGAAAAATGGAATCGAACGGCCGGCAATCGAGTAACCCGAAGAGGTCTTCTCCGTGAAATAGCCCTTAAGCCCCCAGTAGAAGCAATAGATGATGTAGATTCCAAGGAATATGTATACCCATGTGGTTCCGCTCATGTTTCCCCCCTTGATGTTTCGAAAAATCGATTAACCGGCGCACTGGTCGCTGCCAGCGGCGGCCGGAGGTCCCCATCGGTTTCCCTTCACCTCCTTTCCGTTTTTGGGGTCGGCGGGGGCCGCGGTCCGCAGCGGCGCTCCCCCGCCAGGCTCACGTTTGAAGCCGAAAGGCCCTACAGCTTGGCCATTTTCTGAATTTCCTCGACGATTTCGGGGTTCGCCAGGGTGGTCACGTCGCCCACATCCTGTTTGTTGGAAATCGCCGCCAGGACGCGCCGCATGATCTTGCCGGAGCGGGTCTTGGGCATGTCCTTGACGATCCAGACCTTGCGCGGCTTGGCGATGGCGCCGATCTCGGTGGCCAGGGCCTGGGAGATGCGCTTTTCCAGCTCGGGGCTGGCCTCGAAGCCGGGCTTGAGGGCCACGAACAGATCCGGCACCTTGCCCTTGATGTCGTCGGCCACCGGCACCACCGCGGCCTCGGCCACCTCCGGCACCACCAGCGCCGCGGACTCCAGCTCCTTGGTGCCCAGGCGGTGACCGGAAACGTTGATGACGTCGTCGATCCGGCCGAGGATCCGGTAGTAGCCGTCGTCCCCCTTCATGGCGGCATCGCCGGTGAGGTACGGCCAGTCGCGCCAATCCTTGCTGTCCGGGTTTTTGCAGTAGCGCGCGTAGTAGTTGGTGACGAAGCGGTCGCGGTCGCCCCAGATGGTCTGGAAGGCGCCCGGCCAGGGGTTCTGGATGCAGATGTTGCCGGCGGTCCCGGCGTGCGTCACCTCCTGGCCGTTGTCGTCAAGGATGATGGGGTGGATGCCGGGCATGCCGGGGCCGGCGCTGCCGGGTTTCATGGGTTTGAGGGCCGGCAGGGTGCTGCAGAGGAAGCCGCCGGTTTCGGTCTGCCACCAGGTGTCGACGATGATGGCCTCGCCCTTGCCGACCTCTTTATAATACCACTTCCAGACCTCCGGTTCGATGGGCTCGCCCACGGTGGTCATGTGCTTGAAGTGGTAGTTGTACTTGGCCGGTTCGTCCGGGCCGACCTTGCGCAGGGCGCGGATGGCGGTCGGGGCGGTGTGGAAGATGTTGACCCCCAGGTCCTGGGCGATGCGCCAGGAGCGGCCGGCATCCGGGTAGGTGGGCACCCCCTCGTAGATCACGGTGGAGGCGGCCAGAGCCAGCGGGCCGTAGACGATGTAGGAGTGGCCGGTGATCCAGCCGATGTCGGCCATGCACCAGTAGACGTCTTCGGGGTGGATGTCCTGGACGTATTTGGAGGTGCCCGTGACGTAGGCCAGATAACCGCCGGTGCTGTGCTGGCAGCCCTTGGGCTTGCCGGTGGTGCCGCTGGTGTACATCAGAAAAAGCGGGGCCTCGGCCGGCATCTTGACCGGCTCTACGCGGGTGCCGTAAAAATCCTTGAGCACATCGTTGACGAAGTAGTCCCGCCCGTCGACCATCGGTGTGGGGCTGGAGGCTTTGCCCGGGTAGCGCTGCCAGACCAGGACCTTGTCAACCTTCTGGCCGTCCTTGGCGGCCAGATCGACCGCGATGTCGGCGTTTTTCTTGTGATCCAGGAGCTTGCCGCTGCGGTAATAAGCGTCCATGGTGATCAGAACCCGGCTCTGGGAGTCCACGACCCGGTCGGCGCAGGCGCGGCCGCTGAAACCGCCGAACACCTGAGAATGGATCACCCCCAGGCGCGCGCAGGCCAGCATGGTGATGGGCAGCTCGGGGGTCATGGGCAGATGCAGGGTCACCCGGTCGCCGGTCTTCAGGCCGGCGAAATCCCGCAAAACGGCCGCCATCTCATTCACCCGCACCCACAGCTCCTGGTAGGTGATGTGCTGATAGCCCTCCTGTTCCAGCTCGGGCACGAAGTGAATCGCCGTCTTGTTGCGGTTCTTGGCCAGATGGCGGTCGACACAGTTGTAGGAGGCGTTGATCTTGCCGCCGACAAACCATTTCCAGCAGGGGGCGTCGCTGGTGTCCAGAATGGTGTGCCAGTATTCGTACCAGTCCAGCATGTCGGCGTATTCCTTGAAACAATTCGGAAAATTCTCCAGGCGGAAGCGATTGTAAACATCCGGATCGACCATGTTGGCCTGGGCGATGAATTGCGGCGACGGATAGACGAGCTCTTCCTCCTGCCAGTGAACCGCAATGGAAGCTTCGGATGCCTGAAGTTCGGTTTTCTCACTCATTGATATCCTCCTTAAGTTGCAGTTGATGGGTGGCGGTTGAAGTGCCGTGCGATTTTTTCCACCTCCTTTCGACTTGGGAATCGGTTCAAGGGCTAGCCTGACGGCTCTCGGGTAGTGGAAGCCGCGGGGGTCTCGCGAATGCCGCGGCCGAGAATCTCGAAGGCGCTTTCCAGGGTGCTCTTCAGATAGTTGCTGTCGCGGTTGAAGATGCGCTTGCTCTCCTCAAGGAGAACAAGGCCCGAAAAAAGGGCCCAGACGATATCGGCGATGGCCACCGGGTGCTCGTTGACAAACTCCCCCTTGGCGATCCCCTCCTCAAAAATCTTGGCCATGCTGCCCAGGGATGCGCTGGAGAGTCGCTTGATGTCTGCCAGCAGCTCGGGCGAAAGATTCTTCAGGGTTTCGCTGGACTGCAGGTGGAACATGTTGATGAGAATCAGCGGGTCGAACTCGTAGACGTCGTACATCGCCGCTTTGAGCGCGGCGATGCGCTGGCCGGGGTCGGCGAATTTTTCCTTGCGCACGTGGTTCAGTCTGAGGTTTAAGTACTGCAAGATCCGCAGCGACAGGGAGGCGTAGAGTTCATCCTTGTTTTTGAAGTAAAGGTAGAGGGTGCCGGGGCTGAGTTCAGCTTCTTTGGCGATGTCTTCCATGGTGGCCTTGGAGAAGCCCTTGTCTGAGAAAACGCGTTTGGCAGCAACCATGATCTGTTGCCGCCGCCGTTCTCTTTCTCGCTCTTTGCGCTCCTGGATACCCATGGCGATATGGCGATACTGAATGAGATTTATTTGTTTAATTTTCTAATAGATTGTATTTTTAGTTTGGTCAAGGGAAAAATATTCATTTTTTAATTTTTAATATATTTTTTTAATTTTTAAATTGTGTATAATGGCGGCCGCGGTGAAAAACCGCCCCCTTCGGGGTCGAGGCGCCGCGGTAACAGCACCGCGCAGTCAGGGGGCGCACCCCGGGCAAAGCGCTTGAATCGGGCTTGGATGAGCGGGCGTCAATGGAAACGTCGCCGGAAAGGATGTGGTCATGCGGGAATTGTTGGCGGAGTTCAAAGCGTTTCCGCCCAGCGTCAAGAACGGTTTCCTCTTTTTGGTGGGCGGCTGGTTCTGCAATTACTTTTTCTTTTACGGTTTCTTTTCCACCCAGGCCGACGAAATCCCCATGAAGCTGCTGCTTCAGCAGGCGATGCTGGGTTTTTTGTGCTTTTATTTTCTGCTCAAGGTCAAAAATTGGGCGCGGGTGCTGTGTCTGGTGGGCAATATCGTGATCGTGGTGGTTTATCTTTTCGTGATGGCTTTGCTGTTTGGCGCCAAACCCTACTTCAGCCTGCTGGCCGGCGTAACCGCGGCGCTGTTCGGCGTTTCCACCTTCTTCCTGTTCCAAAAGGAGGCGGCGGCGTATTTCAAGGCCAGAAACCCCCAGGGCGACCCCGCGGCCACCGGAACCGACAACAACAGGAGCGCATCGTCATGAGCCTGCCCCCCAAGGAGCTTCGCTGCCGCTGCGGCCACACCTTTGTTACCGACCAGAAAAAGACCTGGTGCACCAAGTGCATGCAACCGGTCTTCTACGACCCCAAGGATCAGCGCGCCAACCGCGTGAGCACCTGGTACTTTTACACCGTTGTTGTCTTGGTGATGGGGTTCCTGGCCTATCTGTTCATCGAATTGATCATGGTGCCGTTTTTAGGGCCGCCGCAATAGATATTTCCAAAAAACGGCCCCGCTGCGCCCGACAGCCCGGTGCCGGCTTCAGATGTCTTTCTTTTCGAGAATGCGCTCAAAGCCGGGGTCGTCCACCAGCCGCCCCAGGGCGCGATGGGCCGCAGCCAGGGAAGCCCGGCTGTCGAAGGCGAGGGTCGCCGTCCAGGTGGGGGATTCAAAATGACGCGGCGGGGTAAGACTCAGACCGGGGCCGAGTTTGAGGCGCCCCAGGGCCTCGGTCAGGCGGCCCTCGAAGCGGCTGAGTTCGGGGTAGCGCTTCTGTTGGAGGATGCTCCGGATCTGGCGCAGTTTCTGGTTGCGGTCCATCTCCGGCGCGCTGCGAATGCCGGCCAGGGGCTGGGAGGAAAAGAGCGCGGCCAGATCGGTCCCGTCGCGGAGCGCAATTTCGCTTGCCAGGGTGAGGATCTCGCGCTGCTTGTTGAGGCTGGGCTTCAGTTCGGCAAAGAGCTCGGCCAGCAGCCGGCCTTCCCCGGCCGGCATCCCGCCCAGCTCAAGCGCCATGGCCAGGGAGAGATTGCCGGCCAAGACCCCTTCCTGAATCACGTCTGCCAAACCGCTCAGAAGACCGATTTTCCGCGCCAGAGCCGAATTCACCGAGAGCCCCAGGCAGGCCAGCACCTGCCCCAGATCAGCTTCCGGCGGTAAAACTGGCGCTAGCAAACCGATCGCGCGCGACTGTTCGATGAGGTTGAGGGACCGCTGCGCGCTGTTCTCGGCGATCGCCAGGCGAACAACCAGCAGCGGGGCGGTTTCAGGCCCCAGCACCCGTGCCGGGATCACTGCCCGGCCCAGGCGGCGACAGGCGGCGACGCGCCGGAAGCCGCTGACCACGCGGTAGGCGCCGCCGACGGCTTGCAGGATCGGGGCCGTCAGCAGCCCCAGCGTGTCGATGGACCGGCACAGATCGTCGATGCCCTCGGCCGTGGTGATGCGCAGGGTCTCATCGGTCGGGTCGATGCGCCCAAGCGCCACGTTCTCGACGGGCAAAGCGGCGACGGCGTCTGCGACAGATGACTCCAATTACGTGCCGGTGAGTCGTTTGAGGGCTTCCAGATACCGGGCGCGGGTGTTTTCGATCACTTCCGGGGGCAGTTGGGGGGCCGGGGGCTCCTTTGGCCAATCCAGGGTGCCCAGATAGTCGCGCAGGTACTGTTTGTCGAAACTCTGCTGAGCGCCGCCGGGGGCGTAGCTGTCTTTGGGCCAGAAGCGCGACGAGTCGGGGGTCAGGACTTCGTCGATCAGAATCATCTCGTCATCCAGCATCCCGAACTCGAACTTGGTGTCGGCGATGATGATGCCCTTGCGATCGGCCAGCGCGACCCCCTTGCGGTAAACCGCCAGGCTGAGTTCACGGGCCTTTTCCGCCCGGGCGGGGCCGATTTGGGCGACCATCTGCTCGAAGCTGATGTTCACGTCGTGGGCGCCGAGATCGGCCTTGGTGGAGGGCGTGAAAATGGGCGCCGGCAGGCGTTCGGACTCTTTCAAGCCCTGGGGCAGCCGGATGCCGCAGACCGTCCCGCTGCGCTGGTAGTCTTTCCAGCCCGATCCGGATAGAAACCCGCGCACCACGCACTCCACCGGCAGGGGGCGGGTTTTGCGGACCAGCAGACTGCGCCCGCGCAACGTGTCCGCATAGGGCCTGCAGGCCGGCGGGAACTGATCGACGTCGCTGGTAATCACGTGATGGGGCACCAGCGACTGCATGACATCGAACCAGAAGAGCGATATTTGGGTCAGCACCACGCCTTTGCCGGGAATCGGGTCCCGCATGACGACGTCAAAGGCCGAAATCCTGTCGGTGGCCACCATCAGCAGGGCGTCGCCCAGGTCGTAGAGGTCCCGCACCTTGCCCCGCTTGAGCAGGGTCAGTTCCGGAAAATGGGTCTCGTAAACAGCCGCTTGCATCTGTGGCCACCTGCCTTGTTCGCTCTTATCTGCCGCGGTCGGGGGTTCGCTTTTGCTCAAAGGCGGCAATGAAAGTTTCCAGGGCCTCCCGGGCCTCCCCGTCCAGATTCTGAAACGCGATCCCGGTGTGGAACATGCCGCTCTCCTTATGGGCGGAATGAACCACCGTGCCCCCGATATCGACCGTGTCCTCCCCCAACCCGATGGAAAGAGATATCACATGATTCGGGTCGATGGCAACATGCGTTTCGAGCAAAATCCCGTCCAGGGAGACATTCAGGGTTTTGCCCATGCCCTGCCGCACATTTTCGCAGTCCTCGTCCAGACACACATAGTAGAGCAGGCTCTGGGCGTCGCTGCGCTGGCTTTTTCTTCTTTCTTCGACACTAGGGTTGCTCACTGCTTGCTTCCTCCTGCTTGACCCTGCGGTTCCAATCACAGGTCAACATGGTGGTCACGGAAATCGCGGTGGCGATGTTGTCCAGAATGTTGCGCATGGTCATGGAAAGACGGTGGAACTCATCGGCCAGATGGGTGGGATCCAGTTCGCGCAGCTGGATGTTGGCGGTACCGAAAACCCCGGCCGAATGGGGTTCGTGACCCATGTTCAAAAATGGCAGGCGCCCGATGAGATCCCCGGGCTCCAGGCGTGCCAACCGCAGTTGACCATCGGGCGTTTCGCGGCACACCAGCGCCTCCCCCTTTTCGATGCAAAAAACTCGGCTTTCGGCGCTCCCCTGGGGGATCAGGGGCTTCAGATCGGAGCAGTCCTCGCGGGTTTGCTGCGGCGCCTGGCAAACCGCCGCGGCCCGGCTGGAAACCTTTTTCAGGCGGCGGTCCAGACTGAGCATCAGGTTGCGGAAATCAACACCCATCAGCGCATACTCGTTGGCCAGGCGCTGGGCGTCGAGAACCCCCAACTGGACATCGGATGCGGCACTGACCGTCGCCCGGCGGGCTTTGCCCTGCCTGAACAGGGATTCGAGGCTGCCCAGAAACCCGCCGTCGCCGATCTTCATGAGGGTCACCGGCCCTTGGGGGGTCTCCTTGATCATATCCACAACCCCCTCCAGAACCACCCATAGCCAGTTTCCGTGGCTGCCCTCCACCGCGATGGGCTCACCGCGGGCGAAGTTTTCCTCATCCACCACGTACATGTAGTCCACCAGGGGGCCCTTGATCAGGGGCACTTCCCGCTTGCCGTCGCCCTTGCGGCCCTCCGCGACGTAGGACACCGGCCCCACCTTGGGGATCTTGCCGTCATCCAGCATGCGCAGGCCGTCCAGAATGATTTCCATCCGGCTGCACTGGATTTCGCGCGGGTGCTGGTTGAGGCCGGGAAAAAACGCGAAAGCCGCCTCGGTCCAGCCAAAAAGCGCATACAGGGCCGGCAGGCCCCGCAGCTCCCCAGCGCAGGCGCCCACCGGGTTGCCCTTTTCAATGAAAACCGTTGCAGGGTTCTGAACGTATCGACTGGTGAGCTCCAGCCGCCCCGTACTGCCGTTTGACCCCAGCAGCTGCAGCAGATCACCCAGGTGGATGAAGTTCAGTTTTCCCGCGAGGGCGGCTTGTTTCTCCATAGTCGGCTATCGATGGGCTGGCAAAAGTCCACGTCAGGGGGTTTGAGGCCGCCGAAAAAAAATCACCGGGCCCATTGGACCTGCTTTTGAAGAGACTGCAGGGTCAGTTTCATGCATTCCTTGAGGGTTTGGGCGACGCCTTGTCCGAGAAAGGCGCTGGTTTCAAAGTACGGCACTTTCAACTGGCGGTTGAGATCACGCGCCATCTGCTCAACGGGCATCAGCGGAATCCCCTGGGCGGCCAGGTCACGCTTGTTGAACTGCATCACCAGGGGGGTTTTGAAGACGCTGGTGCCATATTCTTTGAGGTTCTTCTGCAGGTCCTGGAGCGACTCCATGTTTTTTTCGCGCCGGACTTTCAGGGAGTCGGCTACGAAAACGACGCCGTCAACCCCGCGCAGCACCAACTTGCGAGTGGAGCTGTACTGGACCTGACCCGGGACGGTGTAAAGTTGGACGCGGACGTCGCAGCCCTTGATTTTGCCCAGCCCGATCGGCAGAAAATCGAAAAACAGGGTGCGGTCGCCTTCGGTGTTGATGGATACCATCTCACCCTTGATCTGTTTTTTGTAAGTCTGGAAGATATACTCAAGGTTGGTGGTTTTGCCGCAGCGGCCGGGCCCGTAATATACGATTTTGCACTCAATCACTCTTTTTTTCAGATTGAAAATAGCCATGTAGTTGTGCTCCAGACCAAAAGACGCATCGGGTTTTGCCGATCCCCGTTATTGACCGCGACCGGTTCAGGTGTTGACGATTTTGATATCCAGGCTGTAATCGCCGCGCTTGGGGCCGGAATTGATCTTGGTCTTGGCCAAGACGATGCCGGACCCCCGAAAAATGGCAATCGGAGAAAAGAACTGAACGTTGTTCAGGCGGAACCCCACCTTGAGGTTTTCAATCAATTCACGGTCCCGGCTAGAGACGATCAGGCTGATCATGTTGCCGGATTGGAAGCTGACCTCCATCTCCACCATCTGACCCTTTTGCGGCCCGCTGTCAAAGGTGATGCCGATGGAGCTGATGTCGATGAGGTCCTCCTCCACACGATTTTCGTCGACCAGGCCCTCGTCGGCGTCCGGCACCGCGGGCAGCTGAATATCCAGGCCCTTCTTGTCCAGCAGGTCCTCCAGGAAGAGCCTGATTTTCTGAAGCTGTTCCGTGGAGTAGAGATCGTCCTTGAGCCATTTTTTGTAGCGCTGGACCGCCTCTTCCGGCGAATAGACCGAAAAACAGCACCTGAGAATGTTTTTGCAAGCCACCACGCGCAGGGAGTCTCTTTTGGTCAGTTCGTTGAATTCCTCCAGCGCCCGGTCGTACTGACCGAATTTGGCCAGGGTGATGGCACCCTCCAATGCCGCCTTGTCCTCGTCTTTGTCGTGGGAGAAGGAGAAAAGGTTCTTGACCAGATCCTGGACCTTGGGCGGCATCTTCGGTGCCTCCTGGGCCCGTTCGATCTGGTGGTAGCTGATGGTCAGGGATTTGATTTTGCGGGAGATCGCCTGGACAAGCTCCTCTTTGCTCTTAGCCTGATCAATTTTGCCGATTAGGTCGATGGCAAGGTTGTATTTACCCTTGGCCTCCACCAGCAGCCCCTGAGACCGGTATATTTCCGCTTCACGCAGCAATAATTTGATCTGACCCTTGACGCTCATTTACATCCTCACTGCCGCACCGATGGCGACCGGCGCTATCCGCCAACCCAAAATTTTGTATTTTCTCGGATGTTTGACAGGCCCAAAAGGCAACTTTCGACAATAGCATGATTGTTTCACAGGCGAGCCGGCACAATTACAGTGCTTAGATCGTTTTATGTGGTTTAAAACTTAAGGATTAATCCGTGGGGGCGCTCGGGTGGGCGACACATCGATGGCGCCGCCGCAGGCAGCCGCAAAGGCGCCATAAGCCGTCAAGACCGCAAGCGAAAGCTTTCAGGCCATGGAAACATCGCGGCAGCATCATCCCCGGGGATGGGGCGCAGCGGCAAGATCCAGGGCGACGACCCGCCCCAAGGGCTTCGTTTGAAGCAAATTAACTCAATATATTCAACTTGTTAAAATGACGACAGGAGGCGCCCGAACAGGTTGACAAAAACGGTCATTGTGTTATGCATATTTTTTTGGTTTCACAATCCACCGCGTATCGCGCCGTTTTTAACCCAGAAACTTAGGAGAGTGTCATGGACAAGAAAGTGACCGTCGTCGGAGCAGGCAATGTTGGTGCAACCGCCGCTCAGCGTCTGGCTGAGAAAGAGTTGTGCGATGTGGTGCTGATCGATATCATCGAAGGGGTTCCCCAGGGCAAGGCGCTGGACTTGACCGAGGCCGCCCCCATCGAAAAACACGATGCCCATCTGACCGGAACGAACAGCTACGAGCCCTCCAAAGGCTCCGACATCATCATCATCACGGCCGGCATTCCCCGCAAACCGGGCATGAGCAGGGACGATCTGATCAGCACCAATGCCGGCATCATGAAATCCGTCACCCGGGAAGTGGCCAAACTCTCCCCCGAAGCGGTCCTGATCATCGTCAGCAACCCGCTGGATGCCATGTGCCACGTGGCTTACGAGGCCAGCGGGTTTCCCAAGAACAGGGTTCTGGGCATGGCCGGTGTTCTAGATTCCGCCCGTTTTCGCGCCTTCATCAGCATGGAGCTGAACGTGTCGGTGGAAAACACCCACGCCTTCGTGCTGGGCGGTCACGGCGATACGATGGTCCCCCTGCCCCGCTACTCCACGGTCGCCGGGATTCCCATCACCGAGCTGATGAGCCCGGAGCGTATCGAAGCCCTGGTCAAGCGCACCGCCAACGGCGGCGCCGAGATCGTCAGCCTGTTGAAAACCGGCAGTGCCTATTACGCCCCGGCTTCGGCCGCCGTCGAGATGGCCGAGGCGATCCTCAAGGACAAGAAGAAAATCCTGCCCTGTGCCGCCTATCTGGATGGTGAGTACGGCTTCAAGGACCTCTTCATCGGGGTGCCGGTCAAGCTCGGCGCAGGCGGGGTGGAGGAAATCATCGAGATCACCCTGAGCGCCGAGGAAAAGGCCGCCCTGCAGAAATCAGCCGATGCGGTTCAGGAGCTCAAGGCCGTTTTGAAAAAACTCTCCTGAGGTTCCAAACGCCGGACGGCCCTCCGAGATCCCTTCCCGGGGCGCACCGCTCAGCCGTCTGCTTCGCCCAGGGCCTGCTGCAAGGCCCCGGCCGTTTTGATTGTCATACCGGGCAGCGACGCCAGCTCTTCCAGGCTCGCTGCCCGAATCTTATGGATGCCGCCAAAGTGCTTCAGCAGCATCGCTTTCCGCTGTCTGCCGACGCCGGGCACCGCGTCCAGGGCGGATTCGAGCGCATGGCGGCTGCGCTCGCGGCGATGATAGGTGATGGCGAAGCGGTGGGCCTCGTCGCGGATGCTTTGCAGGAAAAGCAGCAGCCGCCCCTCCCGGCCCCAGTTGACCGGGTTGGCGCGCCCCGGCTGAAAGATCTTGTCGGCGGTCTCCCCCCGCGTCTCATCCTTCTTGGCGATCCCGATCACATCAAAGGCGTTTTCAAGCCCCAGGCCCCGAATCACCTCAAGCGCGATGTTCAGCTGCCCCTTGCCGCCGTCCACCATCAGGAGGTCTGGCAGGGGCTCAGCGCGGCTCTCCTCCCGCAGACGGCGCGTCAGCACCTCGGCCATGTGGGCGTAGTCGTCGGGCCGGCCAGCGGCCCGGATGCGGAACTTGCGGTAAGCCTCGCGGGCGGCCTTGGCGTCCTCGAAGACCACCATCCCGGCCACGGCCGCGCTGCCGCCGATATTGGAGTTGTCGAAACACTCGATCCGCAGCGGCAGCCGCCTCAGCCGCAGACGGCGCTGCAGGCCTTCCAGGAGCGCACGTCCCGAGGCCGAGGCCGCCAGGCGCTCCTGGAGTTCCTTGTCCGCATTCTGGCGGGCCAGCGCGATCAGGCGGGCCTTTTCCCCCCGCCGGGGGCAAAGGATTTTGACCCGCCGCCCGCGGCGGGTTTGCAGCCAGTCGGCCAGCAGATCGCTGTCCTCGGGCAGCTCGGGAACCAGCAGTTCCCCCGGGACGTGGGGCCCATCCGCGTAGTACTGGCCGATAAAGCCGCGGATCAGCTCGACCTCGGTGGCCAGGGTGTCGGTAAAGACGAAATAGCGCGACCCCTGCAGAAAGCCCCCCCGCACGGTGAGCAGGGTCACCAGGGAGAGCTCAGCGCCGCGGGCGGCGACGATTACGTCGCGATCCTTGAGATCCGTGGTGACCGCGATCTGGCGCTCGATGGTTTTCTCCAGGGCGAACATCTTGTCCCGCAACTGGGCGGCGCGCTCGAACTGCTCGGCGGCGGCGGCGGCCATCATCGCCTCCCTGACCTTGCGGACCAGATCCGGGGCGCGGCCTTTGAGAAATAGAATCACCTCGTGGACCATCTCATCGTAGGCCGCGCGGTCGACATCGCGGCAGCAGGGGGCCAAGCAGCCCTGCATCTGGCAGTTCAGGCAGGGGCGGGTGCGGGTTTTGAACTCGCGGTCGCTGCACTTGCGCAGCTTGAAGGTTTTGTTGACGATCTTCAGGGTCTGGCGGACGGCCCCGGCGGAGGCGAAGGGGCCGAAATAGAGGGCGCCGTCCTTGCGGATTTTGCGTACGATGCTGAGGCTCGGATAGGGGTGGGCGATGTTCAGGCGCAGGGCCGGATAGCGTTTGTCGTCTTTGAGGACGACGTTGTAGCGCGGCCGGTGGCGCTTGATCAGGTTGGATTCGAGGATCAGCGCTTCCTTCTCGGTGCGGGTCACGATGGTGTCGAAAGAGGCGATCCTGCTGACCAGCACCCCGGTTTTCGGATCGGGCTGCGCCCCACGGTTGAAGTAGGCGGCGAGCCGCTTTTTGAGGTTGCGGGCCTTGCCGACATAGATCACCGCGCCCGCAGGGTCTTTCATCAGGTAAACCCCGGGGTTGGCGGGCGCCAGCGCCAGCTTCTGCTGCAGCGCCGCCTGGATGTCGGGCTGGATGTCTGTTTTCATGCGATCCTTCAGGCGCCCCCGCGGGGCGCCCGCCTGCCGCGGCTCATAGATCGAAGACCTGCAAGCCCCGCAGGGCCCTGGCCCGATCGCGCAGACCGGCGGCCTTCTCGAAATCCAGGTTGCGCGCCGCGGCGTGCATCTCCTGCTCGAGGTCTTTGATGCGCGCCTCCAGCGCTTCCAGGCTGTCGAATTCGGCCATGGGCTCCGCCACGCCGTCCGCTGCGGCCACAGCGGCCGTCTCAGCGGTTTCGAAGATCGCGCTGATCTCCTTGCGGATGGTGGTGGGGGTGATGTGATGCCGGCGGTTGTGGGCCGCCTGGATCTTGCGCCGCCGGCGGGTCTCCTCAATGGCCTGGCGCATGGAGGCCGTCAGGCCGTCGGCGTACATGATGACCCGTCCCTCCACGTTGCGGGCCGCACGGCCGCAGGTTTGGACCAGGGAGCGGGCAGAGCGCAGAAAGCCCTCCTTGTCGGCGTCCAGAATGGCCACCAGAGAGACCTCGGGAAGATCCAATCCCTCGCGCAGGAGGTTGATCCCCACCAGCACGTCAAAATGCCCCAGCCGCAGCTCCCGGATGATTTCCATGCGCTCCAAGGTGTTGATGTCGGCGTGCAGGTAGCGCACCCGGATGCCCAGATCGACGTAGTAGTCGGTGAGGTCCTCGGCCATCCGCTTGGTCAGGGTCGTCACCAGCACCCGCTCCCCGGCCTTGACCCGCTCCAGGATCTCCCCGTAAAGGTCGTCTACCTGGTTCTTGGCGCTGCGGACCTCGATTTCCGGGTCCATCAGCCCGGTGGGCCGCACGATTTGCTCCACCACTGCCCCCCCGCTTTTTTCCAGCTCGTAATCCGCCGGCGTCGCCGAGACGTAGACCACCTGCCCCACCCGGGCCTCGAATTCGTCGAAACGCAGCGGCCGGTTGTCCAGGGCCGACGGCAGGCGGAAGCCGAAGTTGACCAGTGTTTGCTTGCGCGAGCGGTCGCCCCGGTACATGCCGTTTAACTGGGGCACGGCGATATGGCTTTCGTCGATGAACATCAGAAAATCTTCCGGGAAATAATCCAGCAGGGTCGGCGGCGGCTGGCCGGGGGCGCGCCCGGTGAGGTGGCGCGAGTAGTTTTCGATGCCGTTGCAGTAGCCCAGCTCCTGCATCATTTCCAGGTCGAAATCGGTCCGCTCCTCGATCCGCTGGGCCTCCAGCAGCTGACCCTGGGCCCTGAAATGGGCGATGCGCACTTTCAACTCCGCCTGGATCGTTTCAACCGCCATCTTGAGCGTCCGCTGACCGGTGACGTAGTGGCTGGCCGGGAAGATGGTCACGGCCTGGAGCCGTTTCAGGACGCTGCCGCGCAGGGGGTCGATTTCGGCGATGCTTTCGATCTCGTCGCCGAAAAATTCGATCCGAAGGGCGCGCTCCTCCTCGTAGGCTGGAAAGACCTCCACCCGGTCGCCGCGCACGCGGAAAACCCCGCGGTGGAAATCCACGTCATTGCGCTCGTAGTGCATGCCCACCAGGTCGCGCAGAAGCCGGTCGCGGTCCAGGGGGGCGTCGCTGGCCAGCTCGATGCGCATGGCGAGGTAGTCCTCGGGGGCGCCCAGCCCGTAGATGCAGGAGACGCTGGCCACCACGATAACGTCCCGCCGCGAGAGAACCGACCGGGTGGCCGAGTGGCGCAGCTTGTCGATCATCTCGTTGATGGAGGAGTCTTTCTGGATGTAGGTGTCGCTTGCCGGGATATAGGCCTCGGGCTGGTAGTAGTCGTAGTAGCTGACAAAATACTCGACCGCGTTTTCAGGGAAAAGCAACTTGAATTCGTGGTAGAGTTGGGCGGCGAGGGTCTTGTTGGGGGCCAGGACCAGGGTCGGCCGTTCTATGGCGGCGATCACCTGGGCCATTGTGAAGGTCTTGCCCGAGCCGGTGACCCCCAGCAGAACCTGGTGTTCTTGGCCGGATCGAATGCCCGCCGTGAGAGCCGTGATGGCCTGGGGCTGGTCCCCACTGGGGGTGAGGTCGGATTGCAACTTGAACAGGCTCATGGCGGGTCAGCTCACCTCGTGCAGCAAGGCAACGCACATGGCGGCGATCCCGTCGCCGGCGCCGATCATGCCCAGCCCCTCGGTGGTCGTGGCCTTGAGGTTGATCCGGTCGACCGCAACGCCCAGAACCCCGGCCAACCGGCGGCAGATGGCGTCGCGAAAGGGGGCCAGCTTGGGGGCCTGGGCAAACACGGTCGCGTCCAGGTTTACGATGGCAAGCCCGCGCTGCCTCACCATGCGACAGGTGCGATCCAGCAGCTCCAAACTGCAGATGTCCTTGTAGGCCGGGTCGCTGTCGGGAAAATGCTGGCCGATATCGCCCAGCGCGGCGGCCCCCAGGAGGGCGTCGCAGACCGCATGGGTCAGCACGTCGGCATCGGAATGCCCCAAAAGCCCCTTTGCGAAGGGGATTGTTTCCCCGCCCAGCACCAGCCGGCGCCCGGCCACCAGCCGGTGAACATCATAGCCCATTCCAACCCGCATGAAAGCCTTCCTTCCGCTAAAAATTCAAGTTGCGGCGGGGTGACCGCACATTGGCTAATATAACCCAGCGCGGCTTGATTTCAAACCCGGCGGCCCGAAAATAAGCGGGCCGCAACCGGGGAAAGCCCGATGGGAGATTGGCGCCGATAACGAATTGACAGGCCGGCCGTCTGACGGTAGGTAGAAGCCGGGTGACGGCGCCGGCCGGGCGCGGTTAAAAAATGGACCGGACTGTTTCGGCGCTGAAGGATCCGGCCGAGCGGGTTTGCTTTTCACCCGGAAACCGCGGTGGCCCGCAGCACCCCTTCGTGGGATCCCTTTTCACCCACACCAACGATGACTTGCGAGAAAGGTCAGAACATATGACGCCCAAATCGGCGATGAGAGAGGATGCGGCCAAAAGGCTGCTGGCAGCCTACGGCATCCCGGTGGTTTGCGAGGCCGCTGCGGCTTCGCCCGAGGCCGCCGTGAGGGCCGCCACGGACTTGGGCTTTCCCGTGGTCCTCAAGGGGCTGGGGGAAAGGCTGCTGCACAAGACCGAGCGCAACCTGGTGCACCTCAACCTCGGGTCGGCGGACCAGGTGCAAACCGCCGCCCGCGCCGTGCAAGCATCGGCGGGCGCGGAGCTGGAAGGCTTTCTGGTGCAGCGCCAGGTCTTCGGCCGCCGGGAGCTGGTGGCCGGTGTGATGCAGGACCCCCAGTTCGGCCCGGTGGTGATGTTCGGGCTGGGGGGCATCTTCACCGAGGCCCTGGCCGACGTGGTCTTCCGAGTGGCGCCGCTGACGGCAGCGGATGCGGCCGAGATGCTGGACGAAATCCGGTCCCGCGCCCTGCTGGATCCCTTCCGCGGCGAGGCCGCAGTGAACCGCGAGCAGGCCGTCGCGGCGCTGCTGGGGCTCTCGCGGCTGGCCGTGGAACGCCGGGATATTCGCGAAGTGGACATCAACCCCCTGATCGTCACCCCCCGGGGGGAGCTGGTCGCGGTGGACGCCCTGGTGGTCACCGCCCCGCCACCGGCTGATACCGGGTCCCGCCGCCACCCGCCGGTTGACCCGCTGCTTCTGGGCAAGCTCTTCCAGCCCCGTTCGGTGGCCTTCGTGGGCGCATCGGCCACACTGGGCAAGTGGGGCCACCAGCTTTTCACCGCGGTCAAGAGCGGCGGTTTTGCCGGACCGATCCATCTGGTCAACCAGCGCGGCGGGGAGATCGCCGGGCAGCCGGTCTACCGGTCGGTGGCGGAGCTTCCCGCCGATGTCGACCTTGCGGTGGTGACGGTGCCCGCCGCGGCCGTGGTCGACCTCATCCCCCAGCTGGCCGCCCGCAAGATCCGCAACGCGCTCTTGATCAGCTCGGGGTTTGGCGAAACCGGCCCGGAGGGCAAGGCCCTGGAGGCGGCCCTGACGGCCGCCGCGCACCGCTCAGGGGTGCTGATGGTGGGCCCCAACACCATGGGCATCTGCAACCCGCACATCCGGTTCTACTGCACCCCCGGTCAGATCATGCCGGCGGCGGGAAGCACCACGGTGGTGGCCCAATCCGGCAACATGGGCACCCAGCTGCTGGCCTTTGCAGAAAGCCAGGGCATCGGCATCCGGGCCTACTGCGGCTCGGGCAACGAAGCCATGGTCACCATCGAGGATTACCTCGACGCCCTGGCCCAGGACCCCGTCACCCGCACCGTGATGGTTTACCTGGAAAGCGTCAAGGACGGGCGCCGTTTCCTGGAGAGCGCCCGACGGCTGGGTCGAAGCAAACCGGTGGTGCTGCTGAAAGGCGGGCAGAGCCGGGCCGGCAACCGGGCCGCCGCCAGCCACACCGGCGCGATGGGGTCGGACGCCCGGGTTTTTGACGCGGTCTGCCGCCAGGCCGGCATCATCAAAGTCGACCAGCCGATGGAGCTCCTGGACCTGGCCGCGGCCTTCTCCGCCTTGCCGCTGCCCCGCGGCAACCGGGTGGCCATCATCACCCTCGGCGGCGGCTGGGGCGTGGTGACCACCGACCTCTGCGAGCGCTACGGCCTGCAGGTGCCGCCGCTGCCGCAGGCCCTGGTGGACCGGATCGACACCCTTCTGCCGCCCTTCTGGAGCCGCGCCAACCCGGTGGATGTGGTGGGCACCGGTGATTTCGCGACCCCCATGGCGGTCATGGAGGCGCTGTTGGGCTGGGACGGCTGCGATGCGGTCATCACCCTGGGCATCGTCGGCCGCCGGGTGCTGCAGGAGCGCGCGCTGGACGCGGTTTTGAAATCCGACCCCTCCTATTCCGCGGAGTTCATCGCCGCCACCCGCAGCCGCCTGGCGCAATTCGAGCGCGACTTCATCCAAGAGACGGTCAGGCTGATGACCCACCACCAGAAGCCGGTGGCCGGCGTGCGCCTGCTGAGCGCGCCGGGGGACCGGAGCCTCTACCCCATGGCAGGCTGCCCGCACCAGGCCCTCTTTTTTGAAACCCCCGAGCAGGCGGTCAAATCGCTTGCCAGGATGTGTGAATACCAGCGTTTTCTGAAGCGCGCGGGGTGACCGGAATGAAAAGGCGTGGAAACGCAGGGCGCTGCCGCGCAAGCCCCCCTGCGAGGCCTGAAACCGCGCGCCAGGTGATCGGTCTGAACTCCAAGCTTGATGAAGCGGTAGGTCAAAATCTATACGGTTTCGCAGAAAGTCCAAGATACGGCGCGCAAATCTCGAGGAGTGAGGCGTACTTGGGTACGCCGCAGCGACTTCGAGATGCAGCGCAACGCAGAGATTGGACTTTCTGCGGAACCATATAGCCTCAGGCGTGCAGGACGATACCCGAGGGCAGCGGCTCGCCGAAAAGGGCGCTCTCCTCCTGGCGGGCGACGGGCACCACCTCTTTCACCAGGCGCGCGGCGGCGCCCATGCCCTCGTGGCGTTCCAGCCATTCCTGCACCCGGGCAGCAACGGCGGGCGCCACATCGCGCACACGGTCGCCGGTCCGGCGGGCCAGCTGTCCGAGGGCGGCCCCCACCGGAAGGGGCTTTTTCCAGTCGCCGGCTACCAGCCGCAGAATCCAGTCCGCGACCTCCGCCGGCGGGATGACGCGATCCACCGGGCCGTAGAGCAGTTCGCGGGCCCCCAGCCGCGACAGGGCCCAGAAGATCTGGGGCTTGACCTTGCCGGGCTGGATTTCGGCCAGCAGCTGGCGCCCCCACTTGGTCTTGTCCTTGACCGAGAGACGCTCCATGTTGGCCACCGCCATCCAGATTTCGACCCGTTCCTGGGGGGGCACCTTGGGACCGCCGCTTTTCCTGGGAAAGATCAGCGGGGTCAGGTCCTGCAGCACCTGGCGTTGCTGGCCGGGTTTGAGCCCGCCGGCCACCCGCCGCCACAGGATCCACCACTCCGAGCGCACCTGCCCGTTTTTGGGGAAGGCCGGCCCCTGCAGGTAAACCTTCCAAAGCTTTTGCAGTCGATGTTCGTCAAAGCCGTCGCCGAACCCCGGCCGCAGGCAAAACCCCACCAGGTTCAACCAACGGTTTTCAAAATCCGGCCCCCAGCCCCGGACCTCGGTCAGCTCCAGAAGTTCGTCGGCCAGCGCCCGAATCAGCCCTAGGGGCCATTTTTCCTTGGGGCTGCCCGCGATGTCGGCGAGCCCCCTGACCAGTCCGTCCAGCCGGCGTTTTTCCGCGTCCTTGCGGAATGCGGCCCGAATCAGCTCCCGGCCGGCTGTCAGCACCCCCTCCTCGACGATCGCTGCATCGGGAACCGCCGCCGGGGCGGCGGCATCGCGCAACTGAAACTGCAGCTGCCAGCGGTGGTGGCTGATCAGGCTGCGGCACCAGACCGCCAGGGTGCCCATTTCGGTGTAGCCCGCCTCCACCTGCACCGGGATGGGCTGCTGATCCCCCTTTTTACCGTATTGGATCACCGTTTGAATCGGCGGCAGGGCAGTCAAGGAGTCGTCCACTTCCACCAGGTCGCCGCAGCGGTCCCCGGAACGGTAGCTGGAGCTGAAAAGGTCGAAACTGACCGGCTGGTTGGGGCGCACCTCGAACTTCTTGTCCTTCAGTTCGATCTGCGATCCCTCGTCAAGCCCCCTTTCCACCAGGCAGATCGCCTGCCGGCGGCCGCCCGCGGCCGGTTCGGCCCCGTCCCCAACACCCAGGTAATAGGCGCGGGGGCTGCCGGAGCCGACCCGCACCCCCTGCCCCAGCTTGACCAGCCCGTAGTAGGCGGCCCCCAGGGCGACGGCCAAATCGGGGGTCGGGTTTTCCAGCACCCGCGGCAGGCGGTCGTCGCCGTGTTGGAACCAGCGCCCGATGGCCCGGCGAATGCGCTCCTGGACCAGAGCGGGCTTGAGAGAGCCGCCGTTGAAGAGGATCAGGTCGGGCGCATAGGACTCCCGCTGCAGGGTCTGCCGGACCGTGTCGCGGTGATGTTCCAGAAACCAACCCAGGTGGCGCGTTACCGCCGGCTCGGACTCGTAGGGCAGGCCGAATTCGCTGATGCCCTGACGTTTGGCCCTGGGGGCCAGGCGCTGGGGGTCTTCCAGGGGGTAGAACCCCTCCAGCACGATTTTTTCCACCTCCTCCCGATGCAGTTCGGCCGCCAGGGTGCCGCCGATCAGCTTGCTGCCGGCGCCCATTAGAGTGATCTTGCGGGATTCGGCCGCCCTTTCCAGGAGGGCCTCTTTGGCCTGCCGGCATTGGTGGCAGAGATTTTTCCAGCGGTCGGCATTCAACGCGCCCTGCCCCGCCCCCAGGCGGCTTTCCAGGTGCCGTGCCAGGGCCAGGTCGACGTTGTCACCCCCCAGGATCAGGTGATCGCCCACCGCGATGCGCTCAAAGCGCGGGCTGCCTGCGACCTCCCGCAGGGTGATGAGGGTGAAGTCGGTGGTGCCGCCGCCGACGTCGCACACCAGGATCAGCTCGTTGGGCTGAACATGCTGCTCCCAGCGGGTTTCGTGCCGAATCAGCCAGCTGTAGAAGGCGGCCAGGGGCTCTTCGATCAGGGTGACGTCGGCCAGCCCCGCCTGCCGGGCGGCTTCGAGGGTCAAATCGCGGGCGACCTCGTCAAAAGAGGCCGGCACGGTCAGCACCACGGCCTGGTTTTCAAGAAAGGCGTCGTCATCGCCGCCCCGAGAGTAGTTCCAGGCCAGCCGGATGTGGGCGAGATAGGCGGCTGTGGCCTCCACCGGCGAGACCTTGTGCACCTCGGCGCCGGCCCCCCAGGGCAGAATCCGCGCCCGGCGGTCGGCACCGGCGTGACACAGCCAGCTTTTGGCCGAGGACACCAGCCGGGCCGGCACCTTGGCCCCGTGGTCACGGGCGAAGGCGCCCACGAAATGCGCCCCGTCCCAGCGCCAGGGAATGGTGAGATCCTCCCGGGCCACGTCGTATTCGCCGGGGATATAGAGAAAGGACGGCAGCACCGGCAGGGCGGCGAACTCGCCGGGACCGGCCAATTGGGGCACGTTGAAAAGGGTGATGCGCCGCGCGCCGCGCCCCTCGGCCAGGAGATCCACAAAAGAGACCGCCGAGTTGGTGGTGCCCAGGTCGATCCCCACGATAAAGCGTTTGCTGTCAGAGGCCACGCGCTACCTCAAGCGAAAAACCCGGCAAGACCTGCCGCTGGTGAATGAACAGGAAAACCGCTGGAACGGCAAAATCTCTCACGGCATAGGAGTCAGCCGGCATTGTTTTGTTCCCGGACGTTGAATTCGAGCTTCCAGCGCCGGCCGTCTTCTCGGGAGACGCACCAGAGCTCCAGGGTGCCGACCTCGGATATCCTGATTTCGATGGTCACCGGCACGATGCTGCCGGCCTCGCCGTCCAGGGTGGTTTCGATGGTGGTGAGGTGCTCGATCTCGCCGGCCCAGTCCTCAACGACCGTGCCGGGCGCGTCCTCGCGGCGGGTTGCGGAGGCCAGAAAGTCGAAACTGACCGGCTCGCCGACCACCAGCGCAAACTCCTGCTGGGCGAGAACTTCATCGCTGCCCTCCTCCATCCCGAACGGCGCCACGCAAAGCGCCTTGACAGGTGCCGGCATGCCGGGGACGGCCGGCATGGATGCGGCCACGCCGATGTAGTAGGAGCGCCCCAGGCCGCCACGGATCCGGATGCCCTCCCCCCTGCGGGCCAACCCGTAATAGGCGGCTCCGCGGGCCACGGCCAGATCGAAATCGGCGTGCCCCAGCTCCTGGAGCCCTTCGGAAACCTCGGTGGTTCGCCAGTCGGAGAGAATCTCCAGAATCCGCCGGCGCACCGCGCGGGCCTTCATCACCCCCCCGTTGAAGAGCACCGCGGTGGGCATCCGGGGCTCGGCGCCGCCCGCACCCTCCTGCCGGCGCAGAAAGCGGGCCAGATGGCGGGTGACGGCCGGATCGGCCTCATAGGCCAAACCGATTTCCTTGATGCCCGCCTTGGCCACTTTTTGGGGCGAGGCCGAGGGCTCGCAGGCCGGCAGAAAGCCGTCGAGGATGACCTGGTCCACCTCCTCGCGCGACAATTCGGTTTTCAACGTACCGCCGATCAGTTTGCTGCCGCGGCCGAGAATTGTCAGCGGATAGGCGGCGGTGTCCTCACCGCTCAGCAAGCGTTCCTTGGCCTGGCGGCAGGTGTGCCACAGGCCGCGCATCTGCCAGGCGTCCAGGCGGGTGCCTTTTTCAGCCAAACGGCGGGCCACGGCATAGGCCAGGGCCAGGTCCATGTTGTCGCCGCCCACCAGGAGGTGATCGCCGACGGCGATCCGCTCGAGCTCCAGCTGTCCGTCGGCCTCGGACACCCGGATCAGGCTGAAATCGCTGGTGCCGCCGCCGACGTCGCAGACCAGCACCAGGTCCCCCTTCTGGACCTGCTCCCGCCAGCGATCGCCGACCGCGTCGATCCAGGCGTAAAAGGCCGCCTGGGGTTCTTCCAAGAGAGTCACGTTTTCCAGCCCGGCACTGCGGGCCGCCTGGACGGTGAGTTCACGGGCGACCGCGTCGAAGGAGGCCGGCACGGTGAGGTAAATGTCCTGATACTCCATCCGCAGGGAGGGGTCCGGGCCATTTTCGTTCCGGGCCACGGCGAAATTCCAGGCGTCCCGAATGTGGCGCAGAATCGCCGCCGAGGCCGCCACCGGCGACAGGCGCTCCACATCGGGGGGCGCCTCCCACGGCAGAATCGGCTTGTTGCGGTCCACCATGGTGTTGCAGAGCCACGATTTGGCGGAGGAGATCAGACGGTGGGGCACTTCGGCGCCGCGCTCACGGGCGAATTCCCCCACCGCCACGCGGGCATCCGCATCCCAGGGAAGTTCCAGGCCGCCCTCGGGAATGTCGTGGGGGCCGGGGCTGAAGATAAAGGAGGGCAGCAGCGGGCGGTTTTCCACCGTCCCGGCCTGAACCAGCTGCGGCACGTCCAGGGTGCAAATGTCGGCCGGCCGCCCTTTTTCAAAGCGGGCGGCGGTGTATGCCACCACGCTGTTGGTCGTACCCAGGTCAATGCCAATGATATAGGTCGGATCGGTCACCATCGTCTCCGGAATTTTGACGGTTCCGCAAAAAGTCCACTTTCTGCGTTGCGCTGCATCTCGAAGTCGCTGCGGCGTACAGTAGTACGCCTCACTCCTCGAGATTTGCACGCCGTAAATTGAACTTTTTTCGAAACCGTCTGGTTTTCGACTCTTACCGCTTTGTCAATTTTGGTGTTTATCTGAAGCGGTAATAAAGCGTTCCACCGAAATCAGTCGGCGCCAAAAGGTTTTTTTATGCCCCACCACCCAGGGCATTTGGGTTCACGAAATTTCGACCTCCGCCGGGGAAATGATACTGGGGGTCTGACCGCCCGAAAGAACGGGCAGCTCCACCTTTTCCGCCCGCCACCCCTGGTGCCGCAGAATCCCCCTAAAAGGCGGCTCGCCGGTGACGTTGCCGACGAGCTTGATCGCGCTGGGGTCGAAACCCGGTTCAACCGTGACCTCGGCACCTTCCTCGTTGGCGATCACGGTCTTGAGACGGAGGTACTTTTTAAGGGCCTTTTGGCAGCTTTCATGAATGCCCCGCACGGCGGCCCCGATCTGGGCGTCATCGTAGCCCTCGAGCTTTTCAGAAAAAAAGTCCAGCAGGCGCCCCTCGCGCTGCAAAACCGAGAGCAGATGCAGAAACACCCGGGTGTCGCGTTGGGGGTCGGCAGCCGGAAACGCGGGGGCCTCCTTGTGAGCTTTGGCGGCGGCTTTCTTTGGGGCGCCTGCCCGGGGCATTGCTAAAATCCCCCGGCCCATGCGCCGCAGAAACCCCCACAGGATCAGGCCCACCAGAAGGAAACCGCCGGCCGAAGCCAACGGGAAATAGCGCTGTAACCGGGTCACTTGCGCCTCAAGCGATACCAGCCCCGCTTTGAGCTGGACCGAATCCGCCTCGACGGCCCGCAGGGGTTCAAGACCGCTCTGGATTTGATTCAGACAGTAGATGAGGCCGCCATTGACCCCGATCAACAACAGCGCCAAAAACAGAAACACCACCACAAAAGAGCGACGCGAAAACGTTT
>JAJDNY010000193.1 GCA_022340425.1 Desulfobacteraceae bacterium
GCCGCGGGAATGCCGGGATGGCGGTGGGCGGGTTCGAGAGGGGGCATGCCGGACTGTATACAGCATCTTGGCCCGGGATTGCAAACCGCTCAGCCGCGGTTGGGACGCCGCCCATGGCCGTGCGTTCATATGATGTCGGGGAGATCATGCAGGCCAATTCTGAAAGGGCTTTGAACGCAAGCGGGGCCGATGCGCCGGCACCCCCCGGGGGGGGGTGGCAGCCGCGGCGGCTGGGGGTCATCAGCAACCCCAAGAGCGGCCGCAACCGCCGACGGATGGCGACCATTTACGGCTTCCTGGCCGGCCGGGGGCAGATTCCCCACCTGGATGTGCTGGATGCGGCGGATGTCAACGCTGCGCTGGCGGCCTTCGCCCGCGACGGCATCGATCTGGTGGCGCTCAACTCCGGGGACGGCACCGTGCAGGCCGCCCTGACGACCCTTTTCAACCAGCGCCCGTTTGGCGACGCGCCACCGCTTTTGGCACTGCTCAGCGGGGGCACCACCAACATGACCCACCGCGATCTGGGACTCTCCGGACCGCGGGTCGCGTCCCTCAAACGGCTGATCGCCTGGGCCGATCACGGGACCGGCCAGGCCACCCTGCTGACGCGCCCGGTCCTGAGGGTCCGGCGCCCGGCGCCCGACCTGCCGCTTTACGGGATGTTCTTCGGGGCGGCCTGCATCTACGGCGGGATCGAACTGTTTCACTCCCGGGTTCGCGGCCTGGGGCTGCGCGGGGGGCCGGCCCAGCTGGTGATTCTGGCCCGCCTGTTGGCGGCCCTGGCAGCGGGCGAAACGGCGGTTCTCAAACCCGCAGCGGCCGAAATCCGGGTGGACGGCACCCGCCTGGCCCCGCGGCGCTTCATGTTCATCACGGTCCACACCCTGGATGGTTTGATTTTCGGCCTCAGGCCCTTCTGGGGCGAGGGCCGCGGCGCCCTGCGGCTGACCGCCATCAGCGCCCCGCCGCGGCGTTTTATGCGGGTGCTGCCCAGCCTCCTGTGGGGCAGGCGGACCCGGCACACCCGCCCGGAAAACGGCTATTTCAGCTTCAATAGCGATCAAATCCGGCTGGCCCTGGACGGCGGCTTCGCCCTGGACGGCGAGCGCTTCCGCGCCGACCCCCACCAGGGGGAGCTGATCCTGGACGTCGGCGGTCAGGCGACTTTCTTGCGGGTGTGAGCATGGCGATTCCCGACGCACTCTCAAAGCTCATTCGGCAGGAAGCCTGCCGGCCGGTGCCCCCCCCCGTGCAGGCCCTGGCGGAGCGACTGCGGGCGGTCTACGGGGATGCCGCCGCGGCGATTCTCTTCTACGGGTCCTGCCTGCGCTCCGGCGACGACCGCGGGGGCATGGTGGACCTCTACTTGCTGGTGGACAGCTACCGGGCCGCCTATCCGTCGCGGTTCCTGCAGTTGCTCAACCGGCTTCTGCCGCCCAACGTCTTCTACCTGGAAGTCCCCCACGACGGCCGACGGGTGCGCGCCAAGTTCGCTGTCCTGTCCCTGGCCGACTTCGAGCGGGGGACGTCGCTGCGGTGGTATCACTCCTATATCTGGGGGCGGTTCGCCCAGCCGGTGGCCATCGTTTTCGCGCGCGACCGACACACCAGCGAACGGGTTTCCAGGGCGCTGGCCCGGGCGGTGGTCACCTTCATCCGGCGCGTCCTGCCCTGCACCCCGTCGCCGTTCACGGCCGGCGAGCTGTGGTTCAAGGGGCTTTCCCTGAGCTACCGCGCGGAGCTGCGGGCGGAACGGCCCGAGAAGCTCAAGGGCCTGGTTGCACGTTACGCCCCGCATTACGAGGCCCTCACCCGGGCGGCCCTCCCGGCCGGGGACTTGCCCGTGGCGGTGACAGAGCAGGGCGGCGGGATGCGCTACGAGGCCCGCATCCCCCGCCGCACCCGTTTCTTCTGCCGCCAAAGCTGGCGGCTGCGCTTTTTTCAGGGCAAGGTCCTGTCGGTTCTGCGTCTGCTGAAAAGCGCGTTTACCTTCGTGGGCGGGATGGACTACATCCTCTGGAAGATCGAGCGCCATTCGGGGGTGCGGGTGGAGCTTCCGCCGCGGCTGCGGCGCCGCCCGCTGGCGGCGGCCTGCGTTCTCGCCTGGCGCCTTTACCGCCAGGGGGGGTTCCGCTGACCGGAGAAAAGGCGGCCGCCTGCGGCCGCGTCATCCACACGCTTTCGGGGAAAAAACATCATGGCCCTGCCCGAGCTTGAAATCAAAACCATCGCCAGCCCCAGGGAAATCGACCGATTCGTCCGTTTTCCCTGGCAGATCTACAAAGACGACCCCTACTGGGTGCCACCGCTGATCCGCGACGTCAAGTTCAGGCTGGACCGGTCGCGGCACCCGTTCTTTGATCACGCCCGGATGGCGCTCTTCACCGCCTGCCGCGGTGAGCGCATCCTGGGGCGGATCGCCGCCGTGGTGGACCCGCGCCACAATCAGTTTCACCATGAGCGCATGGGGTTTTTCGGCATGTTCGAGTGCATCCGGGATTACGACGTGGCCCAGGCCCTCTTTGGGGCGGCCGAGTGCTGGTGCCGGGACCAGGGCATGGACCGCATCCGGGGGCCGGTCAACCTCAGCATGAACGACGAGTGCGGCTTTCTTCTGGAAGGCTTCGATGCCAGCCCGGTCATCATGATGCCCTACAACCCGCCCTACTACCTTGAATTCTGCGAGCGCTACGGGTTTGAAAAGGCGAAAGACCTGTACGCCTACCTGAAAGGTGAAGTCGGGGTGGTGGGGCGGATCGCCAAACTGGTGGAGCGGGTCAGGAAAAAGGAGCATGTCGTCGTGCGGCCCATCGACATGCGCCAGTTCGACCGGGAAGTCGCCATCATCAAAGAGATCTACAACGCCGCCTGGGAGTTGAATTGGGGTTTCGTGCCCATGACGGACAGTGAGATGAACCTGATGGCCAAAGAGTTGAAGCCCATCGCCGAGCCCGAACTGGTCCTGATCGCCGAGGTCAACGGGGAGCCGGTGGGGGTCAGCATCAGCCTCCCGGATTACAACCAGGTGCTCAAAAGGTTAAACGGGCGCCTGGGGCCCATCAACCTGCTGAAGTTCCTGTACTACAGAAGAAAAATCACCGGCCTGCGGGGGGTGCTGTTCGGTTTGAAAAAGGAGTACCGCCGAACAGGGATCAACGTCGTCATGTACTACGAGACCGAGATGAGGGGCGCGCGCCTGGGCTACCGGTGGTGCGAGATGTCCTGGAACCTGGAGGACAACCACCTGATCAACCGCTTCGACGAGGCCATCGGGGGTAAGTTGTACAAAAAATACCGGATTTACGAAAAAGCGCTCGCCTGATTAAATGGATAGTCAAAAACCAGACGGTTTCGAAAAAAGTTCAAGTTACGGCGCGCAAATCTCAGCGGCGTGAGGCGTACACTCTTAGGCCGCAGCGACTTCGAGATGCAGCGCAACGCAGAAATTGAATTTTTTGCGGAACCGTCATCGTCTGAGGCGCCCGGGGCTGGTTGCGGGGTGCCGCTGAAACCGGCGTTCGGCCGGTCGCTCACCGACTTCAGGCGGCGTGGGCCGTGTTGCCGCGCTTTTTTCTTTTACGCTTTTTTTTGGCGCCCAGGTGATCCGGGTACAGCTCGGGATTAAAGGACTTCCAGCGCTTCTGCATCCAGAACCACTGTTCCGGGTTGCGCCGGATGGCAGCGGCGATGACGTCCGTCAAGCGCTGGGTGTTGGCTGCCAGGTCGGCCTGAATGTCCCTGGTTTGCAGCAGCGCCACCGGCGGCTCGATCCGCAGGGTCAGCCGGCCGTCGGCTTCCCGGATGCAGAAACAGGGCACCACCGCGCTCTTGCAGCGCCGCGCCAGCAGGGCGGCCACGCGCGTGGCGGTTGCCGGGTGCCCCAGAAAATCCACCGGGATGCCCTCCTTCTGGCGCGGCATGTCCATCAGGAAAGCGACCACCCCGCCCGCGCGCAGGGTCTGGCGCATCTCCGGAAACGCGCCGGCCTTGTACAGCAGCCGGTTGCCGAAACGCGTTCGGAAATTGTGCAGGTAGCGGTTGAAGAAGTGCAGTTTCATGGCCTTGGCGACGCCGGTCAGCGGTGCCCCGAAGTAGAGCGCCGGCAGTTGGAACCCGTTTTCCCAGTTGCCGAGATGCCCCGAAATAATAATTACCCCGTGGCCGGCCGCCAGCGCCTGGGAAAAGTGTTCGGCGCCCTCGATGCGGCGATGGCGCCGGGTGTATTCCTCCCGCGAGAGGCAGGAAAGCTGGACCATTTCGGCCACCATGGTGCCGTAATGGTGAAACACGTTTTTCAGGAACGCTTTTTGCCGGCCACGGCTCCAATCGGGGTGGATGAAGCGGATATTGCTTCGGGCGGTCCGGCGCAGCGGGTGGGCCAGGAGATACAGGAGCCTTCCCACCCAGACCCCTATGGCCTGGATCTGTTCTGTGGAAAGGCCCGCGATGCGCCCAGTCACCCATCCCCGGCGGGGTGGGGGGGCCGGTGGGCGGGCGTCGATTTCCAGCGTGTTTGAAGCGTTTTCGAATTTCATGTCGCAGCCGTTTCGCAGAAAAGGGTCACGGTAATCGTTGTTTTTCGGGTCTCGTGATCAGCCGCTTTTGCCCAGGCGCTGCATGAGGGGGTCGAGATACCGGAAGATGAGGTTGCGGGTCGCCTTCTTGGGCAGATTCCGCATGTAGACCGATGAGAACTCAGGCTCGATGACCGGGTTGGCGGCCGGGGTCCAGTCCTCGCAGTCGTAGCCGACGAGCTGCATGTAGGGGGTATAGGCCGGTTTGAACAGTTCGGCGTCGGCGGCGGTGAACCAGTGGCGCCAGTCGCCGGCGGCTTTTTTGCGCACGACCTTGTCCTTGCCGGTGCCGCTGGGCACCTCGGCGCCGGCCGCGACCTCGAAGCCCAGGTAGGCGTTGAGGGCGTCGAACTTCCGGGCGACCATCTCCTCGTAGGTGAACATCAGCCAGTCGTCGCCGAGGTCCCGCACGAATTCGGTCATTTCCTGGTAGCGCTGGCGTTCCTCCTCGAAAACGGCCTCCTTGGTGATGGGCCATGCCTCGTGACCGGTGTAGCGGCAGATTTCGTAGAACGGAATGCTGGCGGGCGCTTTTTCCTTTCGCAGAACCATCTCCAGATGGGCTTCGAACTGCTTTTTGCGGCCGGTGGTGCCCTTGTGCCAGCGGTAGAGCATGCGGCTGACGGCGGCGTCCCGGGGGTCCCGGGCCATCCAGATCTTTCGGTCGTAGTGCTCCTTCTGCAAATGGGTCCGGTAGAGGGCGAAGTCCTTGCCCTTGCGGGCCTCGTAGGTGTGCTTGTAAACGGCATTGGGGTAGTCGCCGATATACTTGCCCGGTTTGCCGCCTGAAAAGGCCTTGCAGTGGGGGAGCCCCCCGGCCACTTTGTAGACCATGGCAGTGGTCCCCGATTTTCCGAGTCCCAGTATCAGAACCTTCATATGGTTATCCTTTCCGGTATTGCGGCCCGTCGGCCGCTCCGGCACGCCGTTAATGGTTGCGTCTTTTCCCGCTTCAGCAACCAGAGCGGCGCCCTTTGGAGCTGATGGTAAAGATCGCGTCCGTGATTTTTTGGGTGTCGATTTCCGTGTTGTCCCCGATGGTCTGCTGCAGTTTTTTCAGTTTGGCCCGGAAGGCTTCCAGGGGCAGGCCCGGGTATCGGTGACGCTGGAATTCGGGCCGGTTGTGGGACCCCGGCAGTTTCGCCTTGACGCGCCTGAGCGCTTGCAGGCCCTGGCCGATCAACCACCGCTGCTGGTGTTCGAAGGGTATCCGCCGCGCCGAGGCGGCCATTTGATGCCCGATCCCTTCGAGCACCGCCACGATCCGCTCGCAGGCCAGCGGACCGTCCTGGGCCGCCATATGCCGGGCGAAGAGCGCTCGGCGGGCATCCCCGTCGGCCGCGCCCACCTTACCCGCAAGGATCTGACCCAGCCGATCGCGCAGCTGCGCGAAGTCGAAGCACTGGTGGCTGATCAGGTTGGGCAGGCGGTAGAAGCCGTAATCGTAGGCCTCATTGACGGTTGCGCGGTAGGAAAGCGCCGGCACCCCCAGGGCGTAGGCTTCCACCCCCGTGGTGCAGCCGTTATGGATGACGGCGCGGGTGGCCATCAGCCAGGGCACCACGTTGCCCTCGTTGGTGACCCTTACCCGCCGGCAGCCCGCAGCGATCCGACGGTAGACCGCGTGGTTTTCGGTGGGATGGGGCCGCACCACGATGGTCTGGTCGGGAAAGGCCGTCTCCAAGCGGGGTATCAGCTCCTGGAAATCTTTGAAGACCGCCAGCTTGTGATCCCGCAGGCCCTCGGCGTAAGCCCGGCTCATGCCGCGGGCCGCCCGGCCGAAAGCGGGACGCCGGCCCGGCCTCGCGGCCGGCTTGAACAGGTTCATGTCCGGGCCGAAGGCGTTGACATGGTTGAAATTCGTGTTGACCAGAATGAAACTGCCGTATTCGCTGCGCAGGTGTCGGGCTTCCTCCTGGTGAAAGCGGCGCAGCTCCGGCCGCAGGAAATCGCCGCGGGGGTTGCCCGTGATATGGATCGGCGTACCCGCCGGAAGCGCCGGGTAGCGCCGCCAGAGTTCGGCGTTGTCCTCTCCCCAGGCCAGCAGGTGGGACACGTACTTGATGGCCGACGGGTGCAGCCGGCGGGAGAAATAGGTCTCCGGCGGCAGGTGGACCAGCGCCTCCTCGTCCCAGGTGATGATTTCGTGCCCCAGCCGGTGGGCGACTTGAAAAAAAAGCAGGCTGCGGACCGTCATGCTCTTGGAGAGATAAATGCTGCGGGGGAAAGCGTCGATGCGCATCTCCATCTCCCGCCGGGACCCGATCACCGAAGAAAAGCCGCGCCGGGCGGCGATGCAGGCCAGCAGCAGCTTGGGGTCCAGCTCGCGCACCTGATTTTCAACGGGTATCAGGAGCGTGGATATTTTCCGGCCGATTGCCATTTATCTCCTCTCGGGCTTGGTCGGGGCGCTCACGCCCCGATAAAAAGCGAACCCCTGGGCGCGCCCATCAGACCCGCGCGCCATTGGGGGTTTTGGCCGCCAACTCATAGTATAGCGAGGCATATCGGTCAAGGCTGGTTTCGATGCTCAGGTGATCCCGCACCCAATTGCGGGCCCGCTCTCCCAGCTCGCTGCGCAGCGCCTCGTCTTCCAGAAGGGCGGCCAGATTCGCCGCAACGGCCTGCGCCTCCCTTGGCGCCAGGATGTAATCCCGCCCCGCCTGGCCGAAATCCGCGGCCAGACCGACGAAGGGCGTCAAAAGGACCGGCAGGCCGGTTGCCATTGCTTCGAGCACCACGTTGGGCATGCCCTCGCGCTGGGAGGGGAAGACAAAGATGTCCGATGCCCGCAGGTAGGTCTCGACGTTGCGCACCAGACCCGGAAAATGGATCCGCTCCGGCGCCCCCGAGGCGCTGCACAGGTGTTGGATGCGCTCTCTGAAGTCCGCCAGCTTGGGGTAAGTGATGTCCTTGCGCAGCCCGACGATGAAAACGTGCGCCTCGGGAAAGCGCCCGGCCAGGTGCGACCAGGCTTCCAGCAATAGATCGCTGCCCTTGCGCGGGTGCACGGCCCCGACGGTGGTGATGATTTTGCGGCGGTCGTCGCTGATCCCTAAAGATTGGCGTGCCGCCCGGCGTTCAGCGGCATCCCGGGCGGGGCGGAAACGGGTGAGGTCGACCCCGTTGGAGATAAATTCCATCCGGGCCGTCACGCCGAGTGCGCGCAGCTGATCCTGCATCTGGGGGTTGTTGACGATGATGCAATCCATTTGGTCGAAGATCAGCCTCAAGGTCTGTCGGCGGATGGCCCGCTGGATGGGGTTGGCGGGCAGCTTCAGGGGCAGCGTGTAGGCGTAGACCAGCGCCGCGCCAAGCCGGCGCATCTGCGGCAGCCAGAAAATGGAGCGCGGCTGGAGGGATGAAACCAGCTGCAGGATCTGGGGGCGATAACCCGGCTGCCGGCAAAAGCGCAAGAGGGCCTGGTTGAAGGCGATTGAACGGCGCCAGCCGGCCGTGGCCGGAAGCGGAATGCGCTGAATCGGGGTCCCCTCGGGCATTTCTTCCGCCGGCGATTGGCCCTCGACGGACGGTCCCGGGATGCCTTCGTGTTGCGGCGACGCGTTCTTTTTCAATTTGGGGGTGCCCGTCAGCACCCGGGTGAGAATTCCGCGTGCCCGCAGGCCGGGGATATAGCGCAGATAGCGCAGCTGGGCGCCGCCGTGGGTCGGGAAAAAATGGGCCGAGGCCAGGAGCAGCTCTATGGTGCGATCGGAGGACATTCAGGAATTATGGGCGCGTCCGGTTGAGGGATGGATTTGGAAAAAGGACCCGTGCAGCGGTTCGACCCGCGGTTCGCTTTCGTCTCCCAGCAGCTTTTGAAAGCGGCCGATGCGGGAACGGATGTCATCCAGGGAGATTTGCGGGTAGCGATGGCGCTGAAACGCCGGTTTGTTGTGGGAGCGCGGCAGACGGGCCTTGGCACGTTTCAGCAGGGTGCGCCCGGTCAACCAAAGCCGGCCCTGGAGCTGCTGGATCAGGGGCGTTTCCGGACGCCGAGAATGGTTTTGAACCGTGGCCGCGAGCACCTCCACAATCCGTTCGCAGGCCAGTTGGCCGTCGCGCGCGGCCAGATAGCGCGCGATGGCCGCCAGGCGGTCCGCGCCGTCCGCCGCGCCGAGCTCGCCGGCGAGAATCTTGCCCAAAACCGCCTGCAGCGCCTCCAGGTCGAATGCCTGGTGGCTGACCAGATTGGGCAGACGGTAAAACCCGTTGTCGTAGGTTTCATCGACGTGTGCCCGGTACGATACGGCCGGGACGCCCATGACGTAAGCCTCCACTCCGGTGGTGCAGCCGTTGTGGACCAGGGCCCGGGTGGCCAGCAGCCAGGGGACGACGTTGCCCTCGTTGGTGACCCGCACCCGGGGGCAGCGTTCGGCGATGCGGTGATAGGCATCCGGGTTTTCGGTGGGATGCGGCCGGACCACGATCGTATGATCGGGGAAGGCCTCGGCCAGCCGGGGGATCATCTCCTGAAAGGCCGCAAATACTGCTTGCTTGAGAGTTTGAAGGCCTTCGGCGTATTCCCGGCTCATGCCGACGGCGGCGCGGCCGAAGGCCGGCGGCTCCCCCGGCGACCGGGGCGGCTGGAAGAGGTTTTGGACCGGCGAGAACCCGTTGACGTGGTTAAAGTTTGTGTTGACGAGGATAAAAGGGCCGAAAGCCTCCTTGATCCTGCGGATATCCGCTTCGTAGTAGCCGTGCATCTCCGGCCGCAGCAGGTCGCAGCGGGGATTGCCGGTCACATGGACCGGGGTTCCATGGGGGAATTGCGGGAACCTGCGCCACAGCTCGGCGCTGTCCTCGCCCCAGGCAAAAAAATGGGACACCCACTTCATGGCATCGGCCGACAGGCGCCGCGAATAGTAGGTCTCGGCCGGCAGGTGAACCAGGGCTTCTTCATCCCAGGCCACAACCGTGTGGCCAAGCTTGCGCATGATCTCGAACATCATGTCGCTTGCGTGGGTCATGCTTTTGGAAACGTAGACACCGCGCGGAAAGGCGCCCATGTTGAAATGCATCTCGCGCCTGAAGCCGAGAATGGAAGAAAACCCGCGCCGGGCCGCCACGCACGCCAGCAGCAGCTTGGGGTCGAGCTCGCGCACCTGGTTTTCCACCGGGATTATTAGGGGTGGGTTAGAGGTGTTCATTCCTCTTTGTCATTTCTCCTGAAACAAGTGGGGGGTGTCAGCATCGGCATTTTCCGGGATGATTGCTGTCAGGCGTAGCGGCAGAAGCGCTGCTGCCGACAGTCGCGGTTTCCCTTTCCTCTATAAGATTCGGTGCTATCGGGGACCCGAATTGAAAAATGGGGGCGGCATGGAAACGGGCTGGGCCATGATTTCGAAGACGTCGGGGCCGGGACGGGTCCCGGCGCGCCCAGTTATGCCGACGACGCTTCAGTTGACGGGTTTGAGTGTTATGGGATATTAAAGGAATCGTCAATATAATATGGCTGTTGACCGGGGACTGAGCCTGGGTATTTATTCCCCTGAATGTCGGCGTCCAGTTTCCAAATATTTTCCTTAAATTTATTATTCTATTATAAAATACCCAAATTAGTCAAATCAAAATCATTAATATAGTGCATCGCAACTTGCTTTTTCGGAGAACTCTGCGGTGGTCTGCCCAACGATTTCTGTAATAATTCCATGCTTTAATGACGGGCAATGTTTGGCTGAGGCGGTCGAATCGGTTAAAAGTCAGGTTGGTAATTTTTTGTTGGAAGACATTTTCATCGTCGATGATCATTCTGACGACATTCAAACCCAGGTTGTTTTGTCGAAGCTGAGGGTAGACCCGCGAATAAAAGTACTGTCCAATATGTTTTCAAAAGGACCGAGCGGGGCCCGTAATACCGGCTTGAAGGTTGCCACCGCGAGCTGGGTAATATTTTTGGATGCTGATGACTTTTTGCTTCCTGACAGTATTGAAGATCGTGTGAAAGCATTGGAGCCTTATCCGGAAATCAATTGGTGTGGCGGTGACTTTAAACAACGCTTTCCAGACGGCTCATATGGCAATGGGCCGGTTTACAGAAATGGGGAGAAAAAAACACCGGCATTCAATAATTATAGTTTTGACAACTCATTGTTGATAAGAAAACCGGTTGAGCATTTTTCAAAAAGGATGCTTACCCGATTAGGGGCCGTCATTATCAAGACGCAAGCTTTAAAAGAAGTTGGTGGATTTAATGAAGGCCTTCTCTTCTCTGAAGACAGCAACCTTTTCATAAGGTTGGCTGCCAGGAATGATTTCCTCTTTATCCCAAAAGTCCTGTATGTCCGCCGTGAGCGTTACGAGAGCTATTCCCGTCAAGAGCGCTCACCGCGTGAATGGTCGATAAAAAATTTCAAATCCCTCCTGAAAGAACCCGATTTTGCACCTTATCAAAAGCTTATTAAAAAGCGAATCAGCTACTTTTATTTGGATGACCATCGTTTTTACATGCGTCATCGCCACTATGTGAAAAGTCTCAAAGCATATTTTTGTTACAAAAACTATAACCGCCAGGCAAAGCTGGAATCTTGGAAAATGAAATGGAAAATGCGAGAAAAGAAGAGATGAAATCACTTTGCGGCTTGAAATGCACCTGATGCCTTGTGAAGTTTGCCCAACCAATGATCAAGCTCCAGAGGGTGTTGGATTATATGGTACTGATGCATAAATGTATTATCAATTGCAGGCCCTTCTCGCCGAATTGAGACGTAACGACCAAATTTGTTTTCATCGATATTCAGAAAACTTGCAAGCGTGTGAAGTACAATCTGAGGCGTTTTTTGAAGTGTGCGGTGGTCATAGATAAAAAGCTGTCGGGGGTTTATGAAAGGGATACCCGTTGCCATGGCTCTAATGTAACTGGCAGCATAAATAACGCAGCGCTGAAAATCGGAGGCGGTCTGCCATAAATAGTGCCAGTCATCTGGGACTCCGAGGGGAGGGATCGAATTGCCTTTAGTGTCAAGTTCCACCCGCCATCGTTTGTGGTATGAAAAGTTCCACTGTAACCCCTTACGATACATGGATTCTGCTATTTCAAAAACAGGCCTATATACTAAAATAAACCTGGTGTCAGGAAGGACACGAGATAGTTGGGGAAGGACAAAAGTGATTTCTGGAGATTTGAGGCATAAACTCAGATCGTTTTGAAAGCGTTGCATTGAAACGCGTCTTCGGTCTAAAAAGGAGGATTGTGCGG
>JAJDNY010000194.1 GCA_022340425.1 Desulfobacteraceae bacterium
CATCGATACCCACCAGAATTTGTTTGAACATCGCGCGCCTCCTTTGGTCTGGGCCCCCCGGCTGCCGGCTGGCGGTGAACTTCCTGCCGGTTTATAGGCAAGCGCCCGGCGGGCTGTCAAATGAAAACCGGCGCCGGCCCAAGGGCCGCCGCGGGGCAGGGCAGGCGCGACCCGCCTGGGGTTTGACATGATTGACAAGGCGAGCAAAGTGCCATAGAAAACCAGCAGGCAGCGGTCGCCGGGCGGTCATCGGCCGGGGTGTCCGGGCGCTTAAAAATTTTGCGGGCAGTGGACATGCCCGCTTCAAAATCTGGGTGCGAGGAGGCAACATGACCCGTGTGGGTGTGATCGGGGCCACCGGTTACGCCGGGGCTGAACTGGTGCGGATTCTCTGGGGGCACCCCGAGGTGGAGGTGACCGTCATCACCTCGCGGCAGTACGCGGGGGTTCGCTTCGATGCGCTCTACCCGGCCATGGCCGGGGTGGTGCCCCTGACCTGCGAGGCCTATGACCCCGAGCGCGTCTGCGACCGGGCGGAGGTGTTCTTCACGGCTCTACCCCACAAACTGCCCATGGGGATCGTGCCCGGGCTGGCGGACCGGGGCAAACGGGTGATCGACCTTTCGGCGGATTTCCGCTTTCGCGACATCGCCCACTACGAAGCCGCCTACCAACCCCACAGCGCGCCCGAGCTTTTGGCAACTGCGGTTTACGGCCTCTGCGAGGTCAACGCCGAAGAAATCGCCGCCGCCCGGATCGTGGGCAACCCGGGCTGCTACCCCACCAGCATCCTGCTGCCCCTGGTACCGCTCATGGCCGGCGGCCTGCTGGAGCCCCAGTCGCTGGTGGCCGATGCCAAGTCCGGCGTCAGCGGCGCCGGGCGGGGGCTGTCGCTGACCAGCCATTTCTGCGAAGTCGCCGAGTCCTTCAAGGCCTACAAGGTGGCGGCGCACCGCCACAACCCCGAAATGGACGAGGTCCTCAGCCGGGCGGCGGGGCAGTCCGTCCACCTGACCTTCGTGCCGCACCTGCTGCCCATGAGCCGCGGCATGCTGTCCACCATCTACGCTCAGCCCCGGGAGGGGGTCCAGGCGGGCGAGATTCGGGCCTGTCTGGAGGATTTCTATGCCGGCCGCCCGTTTGTCCGGCTGCTGGACGACAGCCGCCTGCCCGACACCCGCAACGTCCGGGGCACCAACTTCTGCGACATCGGGTTTCGCCTGGACGCCGACAACCGCCGGCTGATCCTGATGGGGGCCATCGATAATCTCGTCAAGGGGGCTGCCGGCCAGGCGGTGCAGAACATGAACCTCATGCTGGGCCTGGCGGAGACCGCCGGGCTGATGGCCGCACCCTATCCCCTCTAGCAGCGGGCGGCCCGGCAACCGCAGCGCTCATGCCCACGCCAACCACAAGGGACGGGGGAAACATGAAGATCACACAGCTTTCCGTTTTTCTGGAGAACCGCACCGGCCGGCTGGCCGACATCGCCGTCACCCTGGGGGAGATCGGGGTCAATATCCGGGCCATGTCCCTGGCGGACACCACCGACTTCGGGGTCCTGCGGCTGATTGTCAACGACACCGCCAAGGCCCGTCAGGTGTTGAAAGATCTGGGTTTCGCCGTGCGCCTGACCGAGGTGTTGGCGGTGGAGATTCCCGACCGGCCTGGCGAGCTGGGGCGGCTGCTGCGGATCATCGAGCAGGCGGGGCTCAACGTGGAGTATGTCTATGGCTTCGTGGAAAAAAACTCCGACAACGCCATCCTGATCTTCCGCTTCGACGACCTGGACCGGGCCATTTCAGCGATCCAGGCCAAAGGGATCCGCATCCTGGACGACAGTCGCCTATCCAGCCTGTAGCCAGGATGGCTGCATAAAAAAGCAAATTTCCGCTATGTATGGCGTTTTTCGAGGACGACAGCCGTAATTCCAGCGCCTGATGCAGCCGGGGGTTTGTGTCCCGTTGTCCCGGGCCGAGCATCGCAGCAGCCGGCGATAAAGGCCCTGTGGCTGTTTGAGCGTAAGCGAGTTCCACAGGGCCCGCCGGCTGCGAGAAGCGCAGGGCAGCCCGAAGGGCCCCGGGATGCGGGCGGTTTCTTTTGGTTCGTTTTCTTGTCCGCACAAGAAAATGAACACAGACCATTGGGAGTGGTAAATCCGGTCCATTCCCACGGTGCCCGCCAAAGTCCCTTTCTGACAAACACCGCACGGCGGGGTAAAATGCTTTTACACCGCCATCCCCAAATCAGTTTTGATGACAATGTAAAAAATTAGGTTGGGAGGGGTTGCGCTCTGCCGGTTTGGGCGGTGGAATGTTTTGATCTGGAGCACTTGATTCTATCGCATCAAGCCCGGGAGGAAAAGGGCGATCTGGGGCAGGGGGATCAGCAGCAGGGTGCCCACCACCAGGGCCGCCAGCAGCGGCAGGACCCCCCTGAAGATCGTCTCCAGGGGCACCCCGTCGGCCACGCTGCTGACCACGTAGACGTTGACCCCCACCGGCGGGGTGATGACCCCGATCTGGGTGACCATCACGATGACCACCCCGAACCACAGGGGGTCGTAGCCCAGGGTGGTCACTACCGGGTAGAAGATCGGAACCGTCAGCATGATCAGGGCCAGGGCGTCGATGAAGCAGCCCCCCACCAGATAGACCAGGATGATCAACCCCATGATGGCATAGGGGGGCAGATCGAAACCGGTGACCCAGGCGGCGAGCTCGAAGGGAATGCGTGTGATGGCCAGGAAATGACCGAATACCGTGGCGCCGGCCACGATCACGAGGATCATGCAGGAGATGCGGGTGGTCTCAAACAGGGCCTGAACAAACCCTGCCCAGTGGATGTTGCGGCGGATCAGGGCGATCGCGAGGGTGCCGAAGGCCCCCACGGCGCCGGCTTCGGTGGGTGTGAAAAGCCCAAAGAAGAGCCCGCCCATGACCATCAGAAAGAGGATCAGGGTTTCCACCAGACCCGAGAGGGAGGCGATCTTCTCTCTGAAGGTCGCCGGCCGGCCCTGGGGTGCCAGACCCGGGCGCAACCGCGCCCAGAGAACTACAGTCAGGATGAAGAGCCCCGTCAAGAGCACCCCGGGCAGGATCCCCGCCATGAAGAGCTTGCCGATGGACTGCTCGGTCATCACCCCGTAGATGATGAAAATCACGCTGGGCGGCACCAGAATCCCCAGGCTGCCGCCCGCGGCCACCACCCCGGTGGCCAGCCGGTCGTGGTAGCCGTATTTTTTCATCTCCGGCAGGGTTACGGCCGCCATGGTGGCGGCGGTGGCGTTGGTGGAGCCGCAGATGGCGGAAAACCCGGCGCAGGCCCCGATGGTGGCGATGGCCATGCCCCCTGGCCAGTGGCCCATGAAACGATAGGCGACGTTGAATAGGCGGGTGCTGATGCCGGCGTGAAAGGCGATCTGGCCCATGAGGATGAAGAGCGGCATGACCGTCAGGTTGTAGGAGCCGAACACATCGAAGAGGTCCTTGACCATCATGTTCAGGGCCGCCCCGAAGGACACCACGCAGCCGAAGCCCACCAGCCCCACCAGGGCCATCACGAAGCCCACCGGCATCCGCGAGAAGATCAGCAGGAAAAGCGCTGCGAGACCGATAATGCCGGTTGTTGTCGGAGACATCGGATCCACTTTCCAGGGCCGCGGCCGCTCAGCCCCATGCCCCTCGTATCAGAAGACGGCCGCACTTTCAGGGCCGTTCGGTGGTCAGGCGCAGCAGGGCGCCCCAGGCCCGCATCACCAGCACCACCGTCAGCATGCCGCAGCCGGCGGCCACACCCCAGACAAACGGATAGACCGGCAGCTGGAGGGTCATGGAAACCTCGCCGGCGACCTTGAGGTCCATCCCGTAGCGCAGGCTGTGCCAGGCGGCCAGCCCGAAGAGCACCGCGCAGACCAGGGCGTTGATGCCGTCGACCAGTCTCTGCAGCGGTTCCGAAAGGCGCTGCACGAGGAAATCGACCGCGATGTGACCCCGCTCCAGGGACGTGTGCGCCAGGGCAAAGGAGACCCCCAGGGATCCCAGAAACCCCACCATCTCGTAGGTTCCCGGAATCGGGCGGCGCAAGAAGCGCAGCAGGACGTCGCCGCAGGTCAGCAGCATCATCCCGGTGATGGCCGCGGCGGCGATCCCGTTAAAGACGCGCGTGGCCCAATAGACCTGCCGGGCAAATAGACTCACAGCCCTTTCTCCTCTTCAAACTCTTCGCCAGGCCCCCGACGACCGACACCCCGGCGGGGGCGCAAAAGCCGTCCCCCGCCGGGGTGTCGCGTACCGACTGTGTTACTTCTGGCCGCTGAACTCCCCGATCAAACGTTGGAGTTCGGAAACGCTCTCCGTGCCCTTGAGGCCTTTCTGGTCCGCACTGGCGGCATACTCCGCGATGATGGGGGCGACCGCCTGGGTCCAGCGGGCGCTTTCGGCTTCCTCCAGGGGGATGATGGTGTTGCCCAGGCTCAGGGTGAACTCGCGGCCCGCGGCATCGGCGGAATCCCAGCTCTTGCCGTGCACGTCGACCCATTCGCGGCTGACGGCCGTCATCACCTCCTGGACGTCCGGGGGCAGCTGGGCCCATTTTTGGGGGTTCATCACCACGAACATGGCCGTGGTGTACCCCACAGCGTAGCAGTCGGTGGTGGCCTTGATCACCTCGGCCTGACGCCAGCCCTTGAGGACCTCCATGGGTCCGAAGGTGCCCTCCACGACCCCCTTCTGGAGGGACTCGTAAGTGGCGCCCTGGGGCATGGCCACCGGCACCGCGCCCAGGGCCTCCACCACCTTGGCGCTCAGCCCGGTGGAGCGGATCTTCATGGCCTTGAGGTCTTCCAGGGACTTGACCGGTGTGCGGGTATGCAGGAGCCCCGGCCCGTGGGCGTGCAGATAGAGCACCTTGACGTCGGAGAGTTCCGCCGGGCGGAACTTCTCATAGAAGGCATTGACCGTGCGGGTGGCCGTCAGGCCGTTGGGATAGCCCAGGGGCAGGTCGACGGCTTCCATGACGGGAAACCGGCCGCGGGTGTAGGCAAAGACCGACATGCCGATGTCCGAGATGCCGTTGACCACCCCGTCGTAGCACTGATTGGCTTGGGTCAGCGTGCCGCCAGGATAGACGGTGATCTGGACCTGCCCGTTGGAGCGTTTCTCCACCTCCTGCGCCCACTCGACGCCCGCCTGGCACTGGGCATGGGTCGCGGGGAAAAAGATGCTGTAGGTCAGTTGAATCGGTTTGGCTTCCACTTCCGGCAGGACTGCCAGGGTGAACAGGACGGCCAAGGCTGTCAGAACGCATAGAAACGGGCGTTGCATCTTCATGTTTTTCCTCCATGACCTTTTGGGGTTAGGGACTGCTGCGCCGTGGGCCGGGGAAGCGGACCGCGGCGGGTGTCATTGCGGGCGGGGTGGGCCGCGTCGGGGTGGCCTTTTAAATACGTTGGGGGCGGCTCGGGTGCCCGCGTATTGGGCGAAAGGCAGACCATCAACCGTGGTGGGGTGAAACGAGGTAGTAATGTGGGCAGGTGGGATGGCTCATCTTTTTTTCTGTCGCCGGCGATTTGAAGCCCACTAATGCCCGTTCGGCCGGGGTGTGTCAAGAAAATAATTTCAGTCGGCGAACGGCTGCCCGCTTGCGTGCCTGTCGGCTTGACATCGGGGCGTCGTTGGACTACACACAGAAAGATTTTACGACGGCCCACGGGCCACCCTGCGCCATTGCATCTTTTGCTCATTCCAAAAACGAATTGCAACAGAAAGGAGAGTGAACATGGCAGCAAAGCTTATCATGGGAACGGAAATCCGCGAGACGATTCTCAACGAGATTTCTGCCGAGGTCGCCGAAATCAAGGAAAAACATGGTGTCGTGCCCGGGCTGGTGACGATTCTGGTGGGCGAAAGCCCCGCCTCGATTTCCTACGTCACGCTCAAGATTCAAACCGCTCATCGGGTCGGCTTCCACGAGGTTCAGGACAGCCAGCCGGACACCATTTCCGAGCAGGATCTGCTGGCTCTGATCAAAAAGTACAACGAGGACGACGCCATCAACGGCATCCTGGTGCAGCTGCCGCTGCCCAAACACATTGATGAAAAGAAAGTGCTCAACGCCATCGACCCCGACAAGGATGTGGACGGCTTTCACCCGGTCAACGTCGGCCGGTTGATGATCGGCGGCGGTGAAGTCAAGTTCCCGCCCTGCACCCCGGCGGGCATCCAGGAGATGATCGTGCGCGCCGGCGTTGAAACCAGCGGTGCCGAGGTCGTCGTGGTGGGCCGCTCCAACATCGTCGGCAAGCCCATCGCCAACATGATGCTGCAGAAGGGCCCGGGGGCCAATTCGACGGTGACCGTGGTTCACACGCGCACCAAGGATATGGCCGCCCACTGCAAGCGCGCCGATATCCTGATCGTGGCCGCCGGTGTGCCCGACTTGGTCAAGCCCGAGTGGATCAAACCCGGTGCCTGCGTCATCGATGTCGGCGTCAACCGCGTGGGCGAGAAGATCAGCCCCAAGACCGGCAAGAAAATTGCGATCCTGAAGGGCGACGTGGACTTCGATGCGGCCAAGGAGATCGCCGGTTGGATCACCCCGGTGCCCGGCGGGGTCGGCCCCATGACCATCACCATGCTGATGAAAAACACTCTCAAGTCCCTCAAGTTCAAACTCGGCATCGCCTGATGGTTCCCGGCCGGACAAGCTAAGCGTTAGCGGTCACTTTTTTAAAGTTGACCGGAAAAGGAGGCGGTTTCCCGCCTCCTTTTCAGCTTGTC
>JAJDNY010000195.1 GCA_022340425.1 Desulfobacteraceae bacterium
CCGTAACCGGCTGCAACAAGGCCGCTGCCCCGAGTGCGGCCAGAGAATTGAGGGTGTGGGGCTATAGTTGCCCTCGGCCTTTGAAGCCTGCGGAAACACGCTTCCCGTCCGCAGACTCGCAAATACCGCACCGAAAGTGCGGTGCGCGGCTGTCACACGGCGGATTCACCGTAAAACCGGACAGTCCTTAGGCCCCATGAAAACTTTAAAAAGGAGGACACTCCAAATGGCCGGCGACCCTCAAAAATACACCTGCGCCCACTGCGGTTACGAATCCTCGGGGAAATTTGTCGGGGATATTTGTCCAAAGTGCGGACTGACCTACTGGAAATGCGGGCACTGCGGCTTTCTCGTCACCGCCTCCAAAACCCCCGTGACATGTCCGCAGTGCGGTCAAAAATGCGAATTCAGGAACGTCACCTGCTACCTTCCGGAGTGCGGGGGCCCCGGGCACGTCGACCCCCGGCTGTAAACAAAAAAACACGTCACGCCCGAAACGCAAGGCTGACCTCCCATGGGAGTGCAGGATTCCCTGAAAACCCTGAATCAAGCCATCCGCGGCTGCACCCGCTGCAGGCTGGCCGAAACCCGCATCCACGCCCTGTGCGGGGAGGGTCCGCCGGATGCGGACCTTCTGCTGGTGGCCCAGGCACCCGGGAGGGTGGAGGACCGCCAGGGCCGAATGTTCATCGGACCTTCCGGCCATGTGCTCGACGAACTGCTGCAATCGGCGGCCATCGACCGCGAGGCGGTTTACATGACGAACCTCGTCAAGTGCATGCTGCCCAAATACCGGCGGCCCAAGGCCGACGAGATCGCCAGCTGCAACCGTTGGCTGGAGGGCGAACTCGCCTTGATCCGCCCGACCGTGGTGGCATCGCTGGGTTTTTTTGCGACCCGCTTCCTTTTTGGCAGGTATGGCCTGGCCCTGCCGCCGAAAGCGGAATTCAGCAGCATCTACGGCCGGCGGGTGGCGGTGGGCGACACCATCCTCCTGCCGCTGCAGCACCCCGCAGCGGTCCTCTACAACCCGGCCATCAAAGCGGTGATGATTCGCAACTACCGCCTGCTGGGGGAAATTTTTGCCGATGTGATCAAGACCCCAAAAAGGACGCGGCCGCCATGACAACTCGCCCCGTGAAGATTCCAATCCAAAAATTGCGCATCACCGTGGTCTACGACAACAACCCGGGGGCGCCCGGCATAGCCCCCGACTGGGGGTTTGCCTGCCTGATCACAGGCACCCCGCGGCCCGTTCTCTTTGATACGGGTGGCAGCGGCACGATCCTGTTGGGCAATCTGGGGCGACTGGGGATCGATCCCGGAGAAATCGGGGTGATTTTTCTCTCCCATTTCCACGGCGACCACACCGGCGGCCTGACGCAACTGCTTCAAAAAAACAAACACGCCACAGTCTGTCATCCGGCCTCGTTTCCGGCCAAGTTCAGCGCTGCGCTGAACCGAAGCGGCATCAGGGCCCAAGCCCTGCGGGCGGCCACGAAGATCGACGACGGCGTTTACACCACCGGGGAGCTGGGCACCTGGATCAAAGAGCAGTCCCTGATGATCCCGACCGAGAAGGGAACGGTCCTGATAACGGGCTGCGCCCATCCCGGGATTGTGAATATCGTGGCGGCAGCCAAAGCCATTCTCGGTTCCGATGTTTATCTTGTGATGGGCGGATTTCATCTGGGGGGTCTGGGTGAAAACAAACTGGTGGAAATCATCAACGCTTTCAAAAAACTGAACGTGACGTCTGTCGGCCCCTGCCACTGTTCGGGAAATACGGCCAGACGCCTGTTCAAAAACGCCTATAATCGCTATTATGTGGATATTGGTGCAGGCAGCGTGATCAATTTAAAAAGGGGGGACCATGTTTGAAAAAATCCTGGTGGCGACCGACAACCTATCTTTTTGTGATGCCAAGGTCAGAACGGCCGCAGCGATTGCGGCCCGGGAGCGGGCGACGCTTTACATTCTGCATGTTCTTGAATCCACGTCTTCGGTTTATCGGAATTTTGTCACGGATTTTCAAACCGGCGAAGAAATCCTCGCAACCCCTGAATATCAACAGACCGTTAAAGAAGCGCTTGATCGAAATTGCGAAAGTGTTCTAAAAAAATGTAAGGCCCATGAGATCGAAATCGCACTGGGATACCCTTGGGAAGAGATCCTGAAACGCGCAAGGGATAAAGGAGCTGCGCTCATCATTTTAGGCCCCCACACCGGTGAGGCCGAACAAAAGGGGGTGGTCAGGGCAAGGGGCAGCATCGGCAGCACGCTGCAGGGGGTCATCACCCATGAACGCTGCCCGGTGATGATCATCCAGCGTCCCGTTCCAGAAGACCGTTTGAACTTCAAAAACGTGATGGTCTGTGTCGATTTTTCCGACTCCTGCCGGCACGCGCTGGAATTCGCAAAAAAATTGGTGCATCTTTTCGGTTCCAGGCTTTTCATCTTTCATGCGGGCACACTCCCCGCAGCGGATGAGGCCCTGCCGTCGACAGTTCCTGCGGCCGCTGGGGAATTGAGGGAAAAGCTTGAAAAATTTTGCGGAGGCATCCCCGACAACATTCCATATGAAACGCACCTGGCCGAAGGTCGTGAGCCTTGTTCGGAAATCCTCAAATTCGCCCTGGATAAAGACATCCAGCTGATTGCCATGGGCTCGCACACCAAAGAAAAGGGGCCCAAATGGCATGTGGGCAGCGCGGTCGCGGACGTCAGCCTGCGGGCGGAATGCCCGGTGGTTGTCGTTACGGATCCCAAAGCGCTTCGGGGCATGACGGTTTAAAGAGAGCGTTTCAAGCCAGTACCGGCCTCGGGGCCGATGAGCAGGCGGCCGCAAAAATGCCGGGCTGTCGGCGGCGCTTGCCCCCGCCGCAATGGCCTAAGTTCAGGCCCCCCACCCAGAAGGGCGTCCGTGAAAAAGAGAATCGAACATCTCAACCTTGTGCTGCGCGCCATCCGGCGGGTCGATGAGCTCATCACCCGCGAGAAGGATCCGGATCGTCTGTTGCAGGGGGTCTGCGACAACCTGATCGAAAACCGCGGCTATCACAACGCCTGGATCGTTCTCCTGGATCCCTCCGGGGGTTTTTTGAAGGCCGTTCAGGCCGGTTTGGGATCGGATTTCCAGGGGCTGGTGGCGCAGCTGGAACAGGGCGAATTGACCCGCTGCGGCCACTTGGCGCTGGCGCGGACCGGTGTAGTGGTCACCGCGAACCCGCTGGTGGACTGCCCGGACTGCTCGCTGGCGCGCAAGTACAGCGGCCGCGGGGCGATGACCGTGCGCCTGGCCCATGCCGGCCGGATTTACGGGTTTCTCTCGGTTTCGATCCCCCGCGAGTTGACCCAGGATGCGGAAGAGCAGGCCCTCTTCAGCGAAGTCGCCGAGGACATCGGCTTTGCTCTGCACGGGATCGAGGTCGAGGCGGCGCGCAACGAGGCGGTGGCGGCGCTCCAGGAGAGCGAGGAAAAATTCCGCAAGATCAGCTCCTCGGCCCAGGACGCCATCATCATGATGGACAGCGAGGGACGCATCTCCTTCTGGAACCAGGCGGCCGAAAAGGTCCTGGGCTACAGCCAGGAGGAGGCCCTGGGCCGCGAACTGCACTTGTGGCTGGCCCCGGAGCGCTTCAGGGAGCGCTATCGGCAGGGCTTCAAAGCCTTCCAAGCCAGCGGCGAGGGCCCCGTCATCGGTCAGACCCTGGAGCTCTCGGCACTTCGCAAAGACGGTGAGGAATTCCCCATCGAGCTGTCGGTTTCGGCCGTCAAACTCAAGGGCCGCTGGAACGCCATCGGCATCCTGCGGGACATCAGCGAACGCAAGCTGGTGGAGCGCAAATTGATCGAAGCCAAGGAGGCGGCCGAGGCCGCCACCCGGGCCAAAAGCGAATTTCTGGCCAACATGAGCCATGAAATCCGAACCCCCATGAACGGGGTGATCGCCGCCACCGACCTGGCCCTGAGCGAGGAGCTCTCGCCCAAGCTGGAACATTACCTGAAGATCATCTCCGCCTCGGCCTATTCTCTGCTGGGGATCATCAACGACATCCTGGACTTTTCGAAAATCGAGGCCGGCAAGCTCGATCTGGAGTCGCGGCCTTTCAGACTGGAGAATGTCCTCGACCGGGTAACCGACCTGTTTGGTCCCAAGGCCGGCGAAAAGGGGATCGAGCTGCTGGTCGATCTGGACCCCCAAACGCCCCGGGCCCTGGTGGGCGACCCCTTGCGCCTGCAGCAAATTTTTAAAAACCTGGTGGACAACGCCGTCAAATTCACCCCCTCCGGCGGGATCATCCTGGTGGGCACCCACCCCCCGCAGCCGTTGCCCGAGGAGGTGCAGCTGACCTTTTTCGTTAAAGACAGCGGCGTGGGCATCGCCCCGGAATACCTGCCCAAGCTGTTCGAACCCTTCAGCCAGGCCGACGCCTCCATCGCCCGCAAATACGAGGGCGCCGGGCTGGGGTTGTGCATCTGCAAGCAGCTGGTGGACCTGATGGGCGGCACGATTCAGGTGGAAAGCCAGCCCGGCAAGGGCAGTACCTTCAGCTTCAGCCTGCCTTTTAAGCCGCAGCCGGCCGAGCGCGAAATCCGGCGCACCCCGCCGGTGGAAGTTCAGGGGATCAGCGTTCTGGTGGTCGACGACTGCGCGGCCAGCCGCAGCATCATGCAAAAGACGCTGGACTCCTTCGGCTTCAAGGTCGAAACGGTCTCCTCGGGCCCGGCGGGGCTGAGGCTTCTAACCCACAACCGCTCCCGCCCGGACCCCTTCGAACTGGTGATCCTGGATTGGCTGATGCCCGAACTGGACGGCATCGAAACCGCCCGCAGAATTCGCAGCGACCTGAAGCTCACGCTACCCATCATCATGATGACGGCCTTCGGCCGTGAAAACGAACGCCAAGACGCCCAAAAGGCCGGCATCACCACATTTCTCACCAAACCCGTCTACCCCTCGACTCTTTTCAACGCCATCATGGACGCCTTCGGCCAGCACGGGTTGCGCGAGGTGCGGAACCAGGCGTCGATCACCACCATGGCCTCGATCTACAAAACCCGCCTCAAGGGCTGCCGCGTTCTGGTGGTGGAGGACAACCCCACCAACCAGCAGGTGGCGCAGGCCGTCCTGGAGGGGGCGGGCATCCACGTGGAGATCGCCGCCAACGGCGAGGAGGCGCTGGCGGCGCTGCAACGGGCGCCCTACGACGCAGTCCTGATGGACATCCAGATGCCCCGGATGGACGGCTACGAGGCCACCCGCCGGATCCGTCGCGAGCCGCGCTTCAGCAGCCTGCCCGTTATCGCCATGACGGCCCACGCCATGAAAGGCGACGATGAAAAGTGCCTGGCCGCGGGGATGGACGATTATATCGCCAAACCCATCCAGCAGGACCGGCTGTTCCACACCCTGTGGAAAGCCGTCAAAGACCAGGCCGGCCCCGAGGGGTTCGCCCCCCGCAGCACCGGGGCACCCCCCAGCGAGGCGGTCCCCGCCCCTGCCGGACCCAAGGGTGAGCTGCCGCCGGCGCTGCCGGGAATCCAGATTGGGGAAGCCCTGGAAAATCTCTCCATCGACCCGGCTTCTTTCCGGCGCATTCTGCTGGGCTTTGCCCGGGACAATGCCGACATTCTCGACCGGCTGGATGCCGCCCTGGCGCACCAGGACTGGCCAAGTCTGCAGCAGCTGGCGCACCGCTTAAACGGCAGCGCCGGCAATATTGGCGCGACGGCGCTCAAGGACGCCGCCCAGGCGCTTGAAACCCAGTGCCGGGACCAGGCCCCGGACGCAGGGGTCATCCAGCGGCTGAAAAACGCCTTGCAGCAGGTGTTGGACTCCCTGCAACAGCTTGCGGGTCAGAGCCGCGGCACACCGGCACCAAGGGCGCCGATCGACCCGCAGCAGCTCCGGCCACTGCTGGCCAAGCTGGCCACGGCCCTCGAAATGGCAGACCCGGAGGCCATCGAACCCCACCTGCAGGCCCTGGGGCGGCACCTGGACAGCACCCGGTTCCAGAATCTCGCCAACCAGATCGCCGCCTATGACTACGACAAGGCCCTGAAAACCCTCAAGGGGATCGCCGGCGATCTCGCGGACCCAACCCAAGGGGAGGGACGCGATGGAGAAAGGTGAAAAGGTGGCCCTGCTGGCCATCGGGGTCAACCTCCTGCTGTTCGCCATCAAGTACTTTTTTGCGGGACTCTCCGGCAGCATCGCCCTCAAAGCCGACGCCTTTCATTCGCTCTCGGACGTCGTGGCCTCCACCACGGTTTTGGGCGGCCTGTTCATCGCCAAGCGCAAAACCCGTTCCTTTCCCTACGGGCTCTACAAGGTCGAAAACCTGGCCGCGGTGGCTGTGGCCCTGGCGATTCTTTACGCCGGCTACGAAATCGGCCGGGAAGCCATCCACGGGGGCGCAGCAGAGCTGCGCAACGTACCGGCCACGGCGGCCAGCGTGCTGTGCGCCATGGGGGTCGCATTTGCCTACTCGGCCTACGCCACCCGGGTCGGCAAAGCGATCAACTCCCCGAGTCTGGTGGCGGACGCCAAGCACATCGGGGTCGATATGTTTGCCGGAGCCGCGGTCCTGGCGGGGCTTGCGGGTAGTCTGGCGGGTCTTCCGCTGGACCGTATCAGCGCGTTTATCGTTGTGGCGATCATCGTCTGGGCCGGCGGCAAAATCCTCGGCGACGGCATCCGCGTGCTCCTGGACGCCTCCCTGGACTACGCCACCCTGAGGCAGGCCGAGAAGCTGATTCTGGCGGAACCGCGGGTGACGGCCATCGAGCACCTCACGGGGCGCAACTCCGGCCGCTATAAGTTTATCGAGGCCGATATCCGGCTCAAAGCCCACGAGCTGGACAAGGCCGCATTTATCGCCAACCGAATCGCGGCCAACATTTCCGAAAAGATCAAAAACGTGGACCGGGTGCTGATCCACTACGCGCCGATCCGGAAAGCTTCCCTGGTGTACGCCCTGCCCCTGCAGGATGCGCGCGAAGAGCGGATTTCCGAGCACTTCGGCGATGCCCCCTGTTTTGCGCTGGTCACGGTCGGTATCCGGGAGCGCAAGCCGGTTGCGCATGAGATCCTGGTCAACCCCTTCACCCATGTCAAACACGGCAAGGGCATCCGGGTGGCGGAATTTTTGATCCAACACGGCGTCGACGCCGTGATCACCCGGGAGAGCTTCGCCGGCAAAGGCCCCTTCTACGTCTTCTCCAACGCGGCGGTGGACAGTTTTCAAACCCGGGCGGACACACCCCAGGCGGCCTTGGTGGAGTTGGGGCTGGCAGACGCGGAAAACCGCGCGGAGGGGTGATCGGGGACTGCGGCGGAGAGGAAAAAGGTCGCCGGCGGCCTTCAGCAGGCCGCCAGCGCGATCTGCAGGTCCATCACGTTGGTGCGCGTGGGGCCAGTTTTGAGCAGGTCCCCCAGGCGGTCGAAAAAGCGGTAGGAGTCGTTTTCGTCCAGGAACCGGGCGGGGTCCAAACCGGCCTCCTGGGCCCGCGCCAGGGTCTTCCAGTCGGCAAAGGCGCCCGCCGCATCGGTGGGCCCGTCGCTGCCGTCGGTGCCTGCGCTGAGCACCATGAGGCCGTCTTCGCCGGCGATATCCAGGGCTGCGGCCAGGGCCAGCTCCGTGTTGCGGCCCCCGCGGCCGCCGCCCCTGACCGTGACGGTGGTCTCGCCGCCGCACAGGATGCAGGCCGGCGGCGGCGCCGGGTTGCCGGAGTGGCGGGCTTCGCGCGCGATCCGGCTGATAAAGCGCCCCGCCTCACGGGCCTCGCCCTCCAGCATCGAAGAAAGCACAACGGTGTTGTAGCCCAGCGCCCGACCCTTTGCGGCCGCGGCCAGGAGCGCATCGCGGTTGCCGCCCACCAGCAGGTTGCGAACCCTTTCAAACACCGGATCCCCCGGCTTGGGGGTTTCGGCCGCCTCACCGGCTGCACCGCGCTTCAAATGGCGCCGGACCGCGGGCGGCACCTTGGCCAGCAGGCCGTAGCGGCGCAGGATCCGCAGGCCATCGCCGAAGGTGGTGGGGTCGGCCGCGGTGGGACCCGATGCGATCACGTCCAGATCGTCGCCCACAACATCGGAGAGAATCAGCGCCACCACCCGGGCGGGCGCCGCCGCCCGCGCCAGCCCGCCGCCCTTGATTCGCGAGAGGTGTTTGCGGACGGCGTTGACCTCGTGGATCGTGGCCCCCGAGGCCAGCAGCAGCTCCGTGGTCGCCTGCTTGGCTTTGAGATCGATGCCCTCCACCGGCAGCGGCAGGAGCGCCGAGCCGCCGCCGGAGATCAGGCACAGGACCAGGTCCCCGGCGCCGGCCTGGCGGGCCAGGTCAAAAACCGCGGCCGCCCCCGCCCGCCCGGCATCGTCGGGCAGCGGGTGGCCGGCCTCCCGGATCTGGACGCGGTCCAAGGCGGCCCCGTGGCCGTATTTGACCACCACCAGCCCACCCCAAACGCGGGGCCCCAAAAGTTCTTCGACGGCCCGCGCCATCAGGGCCGAGGCCTTGCCCGCGCCGACCACCAGCACGCGCCCCGCTGCAGGCAGGGCCACATCCTGCCCCCCCGCCAGCAGGCGCCCGCCCTCCAGGCGCAGGGCGCGCCGGATGCAGGTTTGGGGGTCCACCGCCGCCAGGCCGGCTTCAAAAATAGCCCGCGCATGGGATCGCAGGGTCTGCCGCCGCCCACCCGCGGGCGAAGGCACCGACGCGTTCGTCCCGGATCTGGTCTGACCGTTCTCTGACATCCGCACCTCCTTTCCGTCCTGCGCCAACCCCCTTGCCCCGGCGGCGGGCATGCCCACCCCAAAGCCGTCAAAACCCGATGGCACACCCGTCCTTGCGCCGGTCGGAGGCCCCCCACAGCATACCGCTGCGGGGGTCGCGGTAAACCAGCTGAGCCCCGCCAACCTTGTTGACCGGGGTCGCGCTGCGGTCGATGACGTGCCCCAGGCGCTCCAGCCGCTCCACGACCGCCGGGGCGATGCCCTCCTCGCAGTAGACCGTGCGGCCCTGCAGGCGCCGAATACGGGGCGCATCCACTGCCTCCTGGGGGTTCAGACCGAAATCGATCAGGTTGCAGAGCAGCTGCACATGCCCCTGAGGCTGCATGTCCCCGCCCATGACCCCGAAGGCCATCAGGGCGCTTCCGTCCTTGAGCAGCATTCCCGGGATGATGGTGTGCAGCGGGCGCTTGGCGGGGGCCAGGCGGTTGGGGTGGGCGGGGTCCAGGGAAAAGGCGCTGGCCCGGTTCTGCAGCGCGATCCCGGTGCCGGTCACCACCATCCCCGAGCCGAAGGGGGTGAAGATGCTGCTGACAAACGAGGCCGCATTGCCCTCGGCGTCCATGGCGGCCAGGTAGACCGTTTCGGAGGAGGCGAAGGCGAAACCGGGCGGCGGCGGCGCCATGGCGGCATCCGGGCGGATGCGCTGGCGGCAGCGCCGGGCGTAGGCGGCGGAGAGCAGGCAGTCCACCGGCGCGCTGGCGAAGTCGGGATCGGTCACGAAGCGGTCCCGGTTGCTGAAGGCGATCTTGACCGCCTCGATCAGGCGGTGCAGGTGCTCGGCGCTGTTGTGGCCCAAGGCGGACAGATCGTAGCCTTGAAGGATGTTCAGGATCTCCAGGGCGGTGACCCCCTGCCCGTTGGGCGGCAGCTCGCAGACGGTGTAGCCGCGGTAGTCCAGGGCGATGGGGTCCATCCAGGTGGTGCGGTGATCGGTCAGGTCCGCGAGATCGAGCAGCCCGCCGTTTTGGGCCGAAAAGGCCGCGATCGCCTCGCCGATCTCGCCCCCGTAGAAGACCTGTGCCCCGCCGGCGGCGATCTTGCGCAGACTCTCGGCCAGATCCGGGTTTTTGAACACCTGGCCGGGGCGCGGCGCCTGACCCTTGGGCAAAAAGGTCCGCGCCGAACTCTCGTGGGCGGCCAGCAGCCCGGTCGCCTCGCCCCACTCGCCGGCAATCACCTCGCTTACCGGCGCCCCTTCTGCGGCGTAGCGGATGGCGTCCTGCAAGACATCACCCAGCGTCAGGCGGCCGTAGCGTTCCAACGCATCCGACCACGCCCTGAGCGCCCCGGGCACCGTCACCGACAGCATTCCGGTCTGGGGCATGCGGGTGTGGCCGGCAGCCCGCATACCCGCCAGGGTGGCCTTGCGCGGGGCACGCCCGCTGCCGTTCATGCCCACCAGCCGCCGACCGTGGTCGAAGGCGAAAAGGGCGAAGCTGTCCCCGCCGATACCCACCGAATAGGGTTCCACCGCGCACAGGGTCGCGGCCATGGCAACGGCGGCATCCACCGCGTTGCCGCCCGAGGCCAGCACCCGGCAGCCACTCAGGCTGGCCAGGGGTTGGCTACTTGCCACCATCGCCCCGCAGGCCATGCTGACCGACCGCTGGGCGGCGCTGGCCCACTCCCTTTTGCGGTTGAACCTGAATTGCATGTCACGCTCCTCGGGTGTTGGGCCCTCACAGGGCGCTGATCAGCATCCGCGTGGCCACCAGCAGCAGCAGCACGGCAAAGACCCGCTTGAGCCGGTCCACCGGCAGGCTGTGGGCCAGGCGCACCCCCAGCGGGGCGGTCAAGACGCTGGTGACGATGATCCCCAGCAGGGCCGGCAGGTAGACGTAGCCCAGCGAGCGGGGAGGCACCTCCGCCGCCCAGCCGCCGGTGATGTAGCCCAGGGTTCCGGCCACTGCGATGGGAAACCCGATGGCCGCCGAGGTGCCGATGGCCTGGTGCAGCGGGATGTTGCACCAGACCATGAAGGGCACCGACAGCGTCCCGCCGCCGATGCCCACCAGGCTGGAAAAAACGCCGATGACGTTGCCCACCCCGAACATCCCCAGCCGCCCCGGCAGTTGGCGGCTAGGCTTGGGTTTTTTGCCGAGCAGCATCTGGAGGGCCACGTAGTAGAGAAACACCACGAAAAAGACCTTGAGAAAGCGCGTCGAGAGCTGGGCCGCGAAGCAGGCGCCCAGAAAGGTGCCCACCAGGATCCCCAGGACGATGCGCTGCACCACGAGCCACTTCACGGCCCCGCGCCGGTGGTGCGACCAGAAGCTGGAAACCGCGGTGAACATGATGCTGGCCATGGAGGTGCCCAAGGCCAGGTGCATGATGATCTCGCCCGGGACCCCCTGGAGGGTCAGGCAGTAGACCAGCATCGGCACGATCACCAGCCCCCCGCCGATCCCCAGCAGGCCCGCCAAGACCCCGGCTACCGCACCGACCGCGGCGTACATTACCAGAACTGAAACCATTTGGCTGCTCCCTTTTTCCCTTGAAAAGAACTCTGGTCCGCCGGGGTCTCAACGGTTTTGACCAGCCTTGAGTGCGACCGTCGGGATGGCACCGGTCCAGCCCATAACACGCCTGCCGCGCGCGAACAAGGGCGTTGCCAACTCCCCGCGACAGCCCCCGATCAGGCCTCCCAACCGTGCCCCCCGGTGGCCGACGGCAAATGGGGTTTGCAATCCCGGCCCACCTGGGTTAAAGTCGGACTCACATCCGCCGCCAAACAAAGTCGCCCGAGGCCCCCGGGAACTCCACCCCGCCACCCCGCCCGCCGCAGGCAGCGCGCCCCGGCGCAGGCTGCCGCCCCAACCGGCCGCCAAAGGAAAACAGCGCATGCAACCGCACCCGCAACCCGATTGGCTCTCGCGCCTCGTTCCGGTAGACGAGGTCCTCTCCCGCATCCGTCCCGGCATGTCCATTTTTTTAGGCACCGGGGTGGCCGAGCCGCGCACCCTGGTGCGGCGCCTGATGGCTTCCGAGGACAACAACCTCAAAGACCTGGAGCTGGTCCAGATCGCCAGCCACGGCAGCGACATTTCCCTGGACGCGCTGAGGGCCCACAAGTGCCGGCTGAAAACCTTCTTCCCGGGATGGGTCTCGCGCGAGGCCCTGAGCGAGGGGCTGGTGGACCTAATCCCCAGCCGCTACTCCCAGATCCGGCGGGTGATCGCATCCGGCCAGGTGCCCATCGAGGTGGCCTTCGTACAGATCACGCCGCCCAACGAACTGGGCTACAGCAGCCTGGGGGTGGCGGTCGATGTGGCCCGCGAGGCCATGGCCAAGGCCGACCTGGTGGTGGGCGAAATCAACCCGCAGGTCCCCTTCACCCTGGGTGACACGATCGTCTCGGTGGCGGATTTCGACTTGCTGGTGGAAGCGGCCGACCCGCCGGTCTATTTCGAGCACTGGCCCGTGGACCCGATCATGGAGAAGGTGGCGGCCAACATTGCCGCCCTGATCGAGGACGGCGACTGCCTGACCTTCTCCATCGGGTCGCTGTTCGAGGCCCTCAGTCGGCAGTTGGACGGCAAGCGCGACCTGGGGCTGCACTCACCCTTTTTCACCGACGCCCAGATGGATCTGGTCAAGAAGGGGATCGTCACCAACCGCCGCAAAGCGGGCTTCCGGGGCAAGTCGCTGACCTCCTACGCTGTGGGAACGGCTGCATTGATGCAGTGGCTGAACCGAAACCCGATCGTCGAGTTTCAGCGCATCGACTCGGTCTGCGACCCGGTCCAGATCGGCCGCAACCCGAACTTTTTCGGGATCTTTCACGTCCGCAAGGTGGACCTCTCGGGCTTGATCGCCCTCCACGAGGGCAGCACCCGGGTGGCGGTCGGACCCGGCGAGACCATCGATTTCGTGGTCGGCGCCGAGATCTCGCCTGGAGGCCGTTCGGTTTGTGGCCTTCCCAGCCGCAACCGCGAGGGCCGGCCCAACATTCTGCTGTCGATCAAGGACTACCCCAGCCAGCTCAACCTGCGTGAATCGGTCAACATGGTCGCCACCGAGTACGGCGTCGCCCCGCTGAAATGGCGCAGCCTGCGCGAACGGGCCCAAGCCCTGATCGAAATCGCGCACCCCGACGACCGCGAAGGGTTGTTCCGGGAGGCCAAGGCGGCCAGGATCCTCTACCCGGATCAGATTTTCCTGAAGGAAAGCGCCCACCTCTACCCGTCCGAGATCGCCGTGCGACACACCTTCAAGGACGGCCTGGATGTCCGCTTCCGGGCCATCAAACCCTCGGATGAGGGGGAAATGCGGCGCCTGTTCTACCGCTTTTCCGAGCGGGCCGTCTACTACCGGTATTTCGCACCGGTCAAAAGCATGCCCCACGCCCGCATGCAGGCCTACGTAAACGTGGACTACCGCAAGATCCTGTCCATCGTCGGGCTGATCGGCGACCCCGAGGAGGAGCAGATCATCGCCGAGGGGCGTTTCATCCAGGAGCCCGCCACCGGCTTTGCCGAGGTCGCCTTCGTGGTCGACGAGCGCTTCCAGGGGCACGGCATCGCCACCTTTCTCTACCGGATGCTGCTGCGTCTGGCACGGGAGCGCGGCGTCCGGGGCTTCACCGCTGAAATCCTGGCCTCCAACAAGGCCATGCTGCGCATCATGGAAAAGGAAAGCCGCACCATGGAGGCCAGATTGTTCCAGGGGGTTTACGCCCTCAAAGCCCCTTTCGACGACGAAGCCCCACCAACCTGACAGCCGCAAGCGCCACCGCGGATCCCGCGGCCCCTTCAGCAAGCGGGCTTTGGGACATCCCCCGCACCCGGCGCCGACCGCTCCGGCGCCGTCCTTTTTTCCCAACGACGGTCAAGCTTCCGGGCCAAGATCCGATATAAGTTCCATTGCTCCCATCACAATTGGGCCACTTGGTCGACTTGCACGGCAAGCGGGGCATTCCACCCGCGGGCGCGACATCCGACCCAAGGGCAGGTTTCGGTGCCACGTTTCGACCCACCGATGCAAGCGACGGCGCAACCCACCGATTCCTTGGAGGATAGACAGGTGAGCGTGAAATGTAAAAAACCGCTGTTGTGGATTTGCATGGGCCTGATGCTTTTGGGCGGCTGTAAAAATTCGATGGTCGGCCAAGGGGATGTCAGCGGCACTGAAAGCCCCGACCCGGCCGCCTGCTGGGAGGAAGCCGACCGGCTCTACGACGCGGACCAGCGGCCGGCGGCGCTGGCCCTTTACCTCCGGTGCGCAGATGACGGCCATGCCCAGGCCCAGTACATTGCCGGCCATATGCTGCTCTTCGGCGACGGCGTACCCCGCCAGCCCGCCGAAGGCCTGGACTTGCTGGAAAAGTCCGCTGACCAGGGCCATCTGGAGGCCCTGCGGGCGCTGGGCACATACTGCTACAGCGACGATTTCGGCGTTGCCCAAGACCATGCCCGCAGCCGGGCCCTCTTCGCCCAGGCGGCCGCCCAGGAGGACGGGTTTGCAATGATGATGCTGGGCTACATGAACCAGATGGGATACGGGGGTGAGCGCAACCCCGAGCAGGCGGCATACTGGTACCGCAGGGCCTCGGCCGTCGGTTTTCCGCTGCCGTCCGTCATGATGGACGCCAAGACCCAGGCCAATGCCCAAAAAAGCCCTTAAGCATCAAGGTAGTAAAGATTCCTGGCACAGGAGACCACGTTTTTTTGGTTCAAAAAATAATACGTAAAATATGTTTTTCCTGTGTCGATCAAGTTAATTTATGGTACAAAACAAATTAATATAATTTTCTTTAACTGTTCCAGGAACAGAAATGAAAATTCATTCCTTTCAATTGATTCGGTCCAATCAGCGCATCCGGGCTGAAGCAACGGTTCAATGGGAAGATTGCAGTCGCCCCGATCATAAACTGTTTTTTGAAATCGATGCCGATAATGCCAACACCCTGAGCCTTAATCCCCACGCATTTCTCGTGGCAGCTGCCATTCCGGCCCAACATTATGGGGAGCGCCGGGTGAGTATCGATGGCGAAATTTGTCCTGAGCTAAAGGTAAATCTTGAAGAGGCCCTGGCCATTATCCGCTTTTGGTATTACCGCAACCAAAACCGAGCCCCACTGAAAATTGAAGCGCGCACGGGCTGTCGCGCGCCTGCTGCCCCCAAAAGAAATCGCAATGGTTTCTTTTTTTCCGGCGGGGTCGATTCCTTTGCCACCCTCAGAACCAATCATTTGCAAAACAAGCCCG
>JAJDNY010000196.1 GCA_022340425.1 Desulfobacteraceae bacterium
CCCCCTGGGATTTCAGCGGCCGGATGAAATCCTGGCCGAACTCCTCGTTTTCGAGCATCTTTTTACCGACCTTCTTGATGATCTTGCGGATCTGATCGATGTCGGCGTCGTAGGGAAAGTCCAGGTTGAATTTGACGATGATCCCGCCACGCATGAAGTTGGTGATCGCCCCGAGTTCACTGTGGGGCACGATCATCAACATGCCGCGGTGATGCCGCAGCATGACGTTGCGCAGGGTGATGGTCTCCACCGTGCCGGAGACCGCCCCGGCGGTGATGTACTCGCCCACCCGGAAGGCGTCGTCCATGAGGTAGAAAAACCCGGAAAAGACATCGGCCACCAGTTTCTGGGCCCCGAAGCCGATGGCCAGGCCGATGACGCCGGCACCGGCCAACAGAGGCCCGATATTGACGCCCATGGAGGAGAGGATCGTCATGGTGACCATGACCACCAGGACCGTGCCGACAAACTTGCGGATCATCGGCAGCAGGGTGAAGGCGCGGCTGCGGGTAGCCGCCCCGCCCCACTCCTCCTCCTCCTTGTCCTCCTCCTGGTCCTCGGGGGTGGATTCCCGGATTTTGCGCTCGATCCAGGAGCTGATGAACTGCCACAAGAACAGGGCCAGGGTCAGAATGATCAGGGCGTCCAGCAGCACGCCGGCGAGACTGGAGACCAGCGGGATGGTGATGTGCCAGAGGTGGGCCAGCCAGACGGCCAGGGCGGCGACCACAACCACGCGCGCCAGGCGGCTGATTTTGTGATACAGCTCCCGGCCTTTGCGGCGCTGTTCGAGGACCTCGGGGGTCGGCTCGGCCTTGTCGGCATAGGTCTCCTGGTGGATTTTGAGGGTGCTCAGGGTGTTTTTGACCACCCACCCGGCCAGGCGGTCCGCCACCATCCAGATGGGGACCACGAAGAAGCTCAGAATGAAGGCCCCGCTTTTTTTGACGTCGGGGTCCGCCAGGTCTTGGATCAGCAGAAACCAGAGTAGAAAGAGGTAGACCACTGCCAGGATATGCCAGACGGCGGCAAACTGCTTGCGCACCCAGGGCATGTTCTGATCACTACCTGCGGCCGACGCGATGAGCTGGTCCCGCACCCTGCGCCGGGAGACGACGACGGCGACGGCGCTGGCGGCAAGCAACAGCGTCGCGAAAAACACCTGCAGCAGCAAGACCGAGTCGCGCCCTGCCCCAAGCCGCAGAAACAACACGCCGGCCATCAGAGCGGCCACGATGTAGCCGCCGGCGCCCACCAGCAGGCGATGGGCCGCAACGGCGACACGGCTGTCCATGGGCATGATCCGGAAGGCCGGGGCAGTTGGAGAGAAAAGGATGCGCGAGAGGATCGCCAGCAGCCTGATGACCGCCACGGTGACCAGCATCGCCAAGAAAAACAGCCGGGTATTGGGCGAATCGTTCCAGATGAACACCATCGTCATAAAATAGGCGGCGGCGCAAAAGAAAACCAGTCCCAGGAGGTCGGGAAGGCTCCGTACCAGGCCGGCAAGCAGCCTGTCCGCGTTTCCCAGCTGCGGCGCGTTCTGCTCCTGGAAAGCCGTGAGGTAGGTGCGGATGAAAAACGATCTGAAAAGGACTTCCGCGACCAGGGCGAGGCCGATGAAAAAAAGCGCCCAGAAAAGGTTGCGCACGGCGCAGTAGGCGGCCTCCTCGGGGCAGAGGGTGCCCAGCGCCCGATGCAAGTCGGGCAGCACGCGGGGAATCTGCGACCACAGGTAAGTGAAATGGGTCTTGTTGGTCTCGTGCTCGCTGTGGAGCGCCCGCAGAAGGGACGACAGAAAGGCGGCCGGGCCCGTCAGGGCTTGCGGATCGGGTGCCGCTGCGCCCGCCGCGTCCTTTTGCAGCTCGGCGATCAGCATCCGCCGGACCTGCTCGTCGGTGAGGCCGGCGAGGATTTTTTCAACTTCAACCGTCGGTTCCCCGGCGGCAGGGGTGGACGTGTCAGCGCCGTCGATGCCCTGCCCGGCGGCATGCGACCTGCCGACCAAAAGCGTCCCGGCGGCGCAGGCCAGCAACAACCAGCAAACCGGGATCGCCGCCATTTTCAAGCTCAGCCGCATATGTCCTCCACATCTTGATAAACCGGTGAATCTGCTTACCACCCGATTTAGCTTTAAAAGGAAAAGTATAGTAATTATGTCACACTGCAAAGGCAACTTCAATTTTGGATGTCCACAATGCTCCAACAACAACCCCCTAACAAATCGGACTTATAGTGTTTTCGATGAGAAGGGTTGTTTCTGAAAAATTGCCCGTATTTCCAAATGATTAATGCAACACAGAGTTAGCTTGATGGATAACCGAGGATTCACCGGCCCGCACACCGGCTCTTGCAACCCGCCGCCCGTGAAGAATTGCCTTCCGTTGACACCCATTCCTCATCCTGGCATACTCCGCCCGCACAAAAATCCAGTTTCAGCCAGAGCCCGAAACGCCGGCCGATTTACCACGCTCACCGCCCGGGGGCCGGTGCGTTTCTGGTAGTTCACAGATAAGACCTGGACCTGCGGTCGCCAGGCGACCGTGACAGCCTGCAGGGAGGTGTTTGACTTATGGGACTGTTTGGCATTCTACTCGGGTTGGGGGTTCTGATCTGGCTGTCGTTTCGGGGCTGGAGCATTCTGGTGCTGGCACCGGCGGCGGCGCTGATCGCCGCGCTGGCCGCCGGGGAGCCGCTGCTCGCGCACTGGACCCAAACCTTCATGGGCTCGGCGAGCGGGTTCCTGGCCCAGTTCTTCCCGCTCTTTCTGCTGGGCGCCGTCTTCGGCAAGCTCATGGACGACAGCGGGTCGGTGGCGACCATCGCCCGGTTCATGACCGAACGGCTCGGTGCGCGCCGCGCCATGCTGGCGGTGGTGCTCGCAGGCGCCCTGGTGACCTACGGCGGTGTGAGCCTGTTCGTCGCCTTCTTCGTTATCGGGCCGATGGCCCAGGCCCTGTTTCGCGCGGCCGATATCCCCAGCCGCCTGATGCCGGCCGCCATCGCCCTGGGCACCTCGACCTTCACCATGTCGGCCTTGCCGGGCACGCCAGCGATCCAGAACGCGATCCCCATGCCGTTTTTCGGTACCACCCCCTTCGCCGCCCCCGGATTGGGCATCATCGCGGCTCTCATCATGCTGGGCTTCGGCCTGTGGTGGCTGGCGCGCGCCGAGGCCGCCGCCCGCCGCGCCGACGAGGGCTTCGGCGAGACCGCCGTAGACCCCGATGCCGCCGCCGAGGACCCGCTGGTGCGCGAACGCGCGACCACCGCCGCAGCCTTCGACCCGGTGGAGGTCCATCGCGGCCAGCACAGCCCCCAGGGCCCCACGGTCCTGGTGGCCGTCCTGCCCCTGGTAGTGGTGATCCTCGTCAACCTCACCATGTCCATGCTGGTGCTGCCGCGCATGGACACGGGCTTCCTGGCCGAGGCGCGCTGGGGCGGAATCCCGCTTTCGGCGGTGAGCGGGGTCTGGTCGGTGATCGTGGCCCTGGTCTCGGCCATCCTCGTCCTGGTGGCCTTCAACTACCGGCGCCTGCCGGCGCTGCGCGACACGGTCGACGCCGGGGCCAACGCCTCGGCCCTGCCAGTCCTGAGCGTGGCCAGCCTGGTGGGCTTCGGGGCCGTGGTGGCCGCCATGCCGGCATTTGAAGTGGTGCGCAATTGGGTGCTGGGGATCGAGGGCGGGCCGCTGGTGTCGCTGGCGGTGTCCACCAACCTGCTGGCCGCCTTGACCGGCTCGGCCTCGGGCGGGATGACCATCGCCCTGGAGGCGCTGGGCAAAACCTTCATGCAGATCTCCGCCGAGACGGGCCTGGATCCCGCCCTGATGCACCGGGTGGCGGTGATCGGCTCGGGCACCCTGGACAGCTTGCCACACAACGGCGCGGTGGTCACCCTGCTGGCCGTCTGCGGCTGCACCCACCGCAAGAGCTATTTCGACATCGTGATGGTCGGGATCGTCGGCGCCCTGATCGCCCTGGTGGCCGTGATCGTCCTGGGCTCGATGTTCGGTTCGTTTTAGGCCGGCGACCCGATCAGCGCGGCACGATCTCCTGGACCACCCGCACCGCCGAACTCCGCGGCGCCACGGTTTTGCCCCGGGCCTCGATCTGGGCACGGGTAAAGGCCGCCCCCAGCAAAAGGATCAGCGCCGAGTAGTAAACCCAGAAGAGCACGATCACCACCGCACCCGCCGCCCCATAGGTCGAGGCCGTCGCCGTGTTGGCCAGATAGGCCGCGATGGCGTGGCGCCCGACGGCAAACATCAGCGCGGTGACGACCGCCCCGCCCATCACATCCCCCCAGGAGACGATGATATCCGGCAGCACCTTGAAGAGCGCGGCGATAAACAGCACCCCGATCAGCAGCGAGGCTAGCCAACGCCCCCCGCTCAGCAGCAGTTCGGTGGCCGGGGGCGAGGCGTCGATGAGGGGCGCGACGGCGCCCAGGGCGATGCCGAAGACGAAGTAGAGCAGCAGCCCCAGGCCGATCAAGAGCACGATCAACAGGGCCAGCAGCCGCGATTTGGCCATCCGCCAGAGGCCGCTGCGTTCCGGGTCGGGCCTGACGCCCCAGATGGTGTTCAGCGACCAGCGCAGCTCCGCAAATACCGTGGTGGCACCCACCAGGACGGCGCCGATGCCCAGCACGCTGGGCATCAGGCCGGTGGCTTCGATCCGCGACATGAGCACCAATTGCTCGATCGCCCGGGCCGCCTCGGCCCCCATGGTGTCCGCCAGCCGGGCGACGATCTCGCCCTGGGCGGCGCTTTCGCCCAGTACGACACCGATCACCGCCACGGCGATGATCAGGGTCGGGGCCAGGGAAAACAGGGTGAAAAAGGCCAGCGAACCGGCGTGACTGAAGGCGTCGTGATCCAGCCAGAGCTGCCCCGCACGGTACGCGATCCGGAACCAGCGTTTCCCAAGTCGCAGAAAATTGCCTTTCACCTGAACCGGGCCTCGGCTTGCGCCTGAATTTATCCGGGCTTCAGCTCCTGCCTGGGCCGCCGAAGTTTTTTTTGATGAACCAAACGATGGGGGTCAGAAGCCAGCGGGTCAGCAGTTTCAACAGGTTGCTGCGCCCAATGGGCCGCGCCAGAAAGGGGCTGACGCGGTAATAGCCCTGGATGAATTTCCGACCGCAAAAGCTTGGGGCGAGATGATCGTCCCGGAAGGTTTTCAGCAGCACGACTTCCCGGGCCAGGGGGGAGCCGTAGGCGGCGGTGGCGATGAAGCAGAACTTTCGCTTGGTTTCCCGGGCCGAGGCCTCTTCCGCAACCTCGCCGGCATCGGTTTCTTCAACCTGGGGCGGTGCCGGTGACGGCAAATTGATGGGCGCCACTGCGGCAAGCTCGACAAGATCCTCATCCACGGGGGGCGCGTCTAAGGGTTGCGCGCTTTCGTCATCCGGGAGGGGTTCGGCTGCGGTCTGATCCGGCCGGTCTTTCGAGAGGGCGTCCTCCTCGACGTCAGCGGCAGGCGGGGAGGCGGCCTGGGGTGCAGCCGAGTCCCCGGTCCGGGCCTGCTCGCCGGGTTTCTTGATGATGCTGAGATAGTGGCGGTAATAGCGTTGGCCCAACTCACGCTTGACCGCCTCCCGTTCATCGGGGTCGGTGAGATGGGCCAGGATGACCTCCAGCTGCTCGGTGGAATATCGGGTGTATTTGGGGTCGATGGGCGGAAACTCCTTATCCAATCTGGTTGACGCCCCGTTTCTCGGACAGGCCCATGAGGGCGTGCACCCTGTGCGGCGGCAGAGAGATCAACTCGATCTCTTCCAACGGCAGGGTGACGATTTCCAGGGTATCCAAGTTTTTGCGAACGGCCTCGGCCACCATCATGATGCCGAAAATTTTCATTATTTCAAAGAAATCCAGCTGGTTTTGAGCGTTGTCGCGGATAAGTTTCAAGGTGGGGATTTTATCCTTGAGGGAACCGACCTTGGACTGGACGCCATTGATGCCGGCGGTGTACTTGTCCCATTCCTCCTTGAACGATTCCAGCGATTTTTCGCGATCATTGAGGTTGGCGATGATCTGCTCTTTGATTTTGGGATCGACATCCGGGGACTCGGCATCGAGCTTCAATTTCTGCAGGGCTTGCATGGTGTCGGTTATCTTGCCGATCTCTTTTTGGGACAGCTGCAGGATATCGTCGATCCCCGCCAACTTGAAATTCTCCAGGAAATTGATCACGTAATTGGCCAGCTCGAAGATCAGCAGGATATTTCCCAACACGAACATCTTGCTTTTGTTGAAATCCCCTTGGGCGATGCACTCATCGAGTTCCGTGATGATGAATTTGTTGCAACGGGAAAAATTTTCCACGGTGAATTTTATCTTCTGAATGGATTTGTTGATGTCCTGGACGGAACCCACCAGGGAATTCACCCGCAACCGGTCATAGGCGTTCAATTCATATTTTTGCGTGTAGTCATCATAGGCTGCCACCCGATGTTTCTCCACGCGCTCGGCGACCTCATTGATAATACGGTCCAAATTGCGCTTCAACTCCGCCAAGGCGGCCAGTTCATCGGAGGAAAGCTTGGGGTTGTCCACAAGGCCCGGGCTCATGATGTCCTTGTTGCTGAAGGCGTATTTTTCCTGGATCTCTCTGACTTTCTTGGTGTAATCCTTCAAATAGGTCAGCACCGCCTGGTAGCCGGCGTTCTTTTCGATTTCGATCAACTCACCGCCCATGGGTCATCTCCTCTCCCATAAGATTTAATTATTTCTTCCAAGGGTCAAAAAGGCTTGGTTGGACCTCAGCCGATGCCAGGCTGTTGAATGGATATTTTCAAAGGGAAATAACATAGATCCGCACGGGATTCAATTTTTTCCCTGGGGAACGGACGTGAATATTTTCGAAGCCGCGCATCCCCGGGGCTGTTGCGCCCCGAAGCCCCCACCCCCTGCCCCCCGCCCCGGACTGAAAACTTTCAAGAAGTTCACGACACGGGCCGATAGAAGGCGATATCGCTCTTTCCCTTACTTTGGTCGCAAGTGAAAATACAGGTTCACTGCCTGTAGCAAAAAAAGCTTTCGAAATCCGAAAAAACTGCTATAGCTTTCGCACCCGTCACGCTATGCAATCTCAACCCGAGAGGTTGCCCGGGTTTTATAAAGCCTGAAAGGACGTAAGACCGCCGCACAGGATTTGCCGCATGCGCGCGCGTCGCCACCGGACACCCCAGAGGACCCCACTTTTAGGATGAGCACTTGCGACCGGTCACCCACACCGGGGATCAATTTCATGACGAACGGCGCCAGGCGAGGGCGTCGGACCGCTCCATGGAATTTTAGCCGTATGTCGTTTCACATTCTAAAACAAGGAGGATTCGGAATGGCAGGTCGTTTCATCAAACCGTTGGGATGGATGCTGGCCGTCGCCTTGGCGGCGCTGCTGGCGGCAGGCCCCGCCGCGGCCGGCGGGATCATCAACAAGCAGAACCAGAGCGCCGACTACCTGCGGACGCTCGGCCGCAACGCGGCGACCGACTACGCCGACATCGCGGTCTACAACCCGGCCGGCATCATGCAGATGGGGGACGGGCTTTACGGCAAGCTGGACGTGATGTACTTCGGCAAGGATTACTCAAACGACGTGCCGGGGTTCGGCACCCTGGACCAGGACGAGCCTTCCATCATCCCGGGCCTGTTCACGGTCTACAAACGGAACAGATGGGCCGGCTTCTTCGCCTTCACCATCCCGGCCGGCGGCGGGGAATTGAACTACAAGGACGGCAACGCCCGCACCATCCAACTGGCATCGGGAGTCGCCAATGCCTACAATGCGGGCTTGGCCGCGGGGGGTGCACCCTCCCTGTTTTTCTACGACCAGATCGACCCCGGCAAAATCGAGGTCAAGCAGAGCACCGTTTACGGCTTCACGGCAGGGGTCTCCTACGCCCTCAGCGACGCGTGGTCGGTGGCGGTCGGCGCCCGCCATTCCCGCGGGGTGCGCGAGTTTGACGGCAAGGCCTCCGTCAGCGCCAGCACCCCGCTGGTTTTGGGCGGCGTGCAGCGGAACCCGGGCCAGACGCTGAGCCTCAACCTCCAAGAGGAGGCCGACGGCTGGGCCGGCATCGTGGGGGTCAATTTCACCCCCAACGACAAGTTCAGCACCGCCCTGACCTTCATCTCCAACACCAAGATGGATTACAACATGGACGTCAACCGCGACACCGAGCTGCTCGACGGGTCGAGCTTGGCGGCGGGAATCGGGTTCCCCGACGGCTCCAACCGCCGGATCGACATCCCGGCCACGCTGGGCTTCGGCGCCTCCTACCGCTTTCTGCCGGAGCTCAAGGTTGACCTCAACTACACCTACTACTTCGAGAAATACGCCACCATCGACACCTACGACAACGAGGGCGACAGCTGGGACCTGGCGCTCTCGGCCGAATACACCTTCAGCCCCCAATGGAAGGCCAGCCTCGGGTACATGCGCACCGAGATCAAGGTCTCCGACAACCAGCAGATCAACGAACCGGAAGAACCGAAGCTGGATGCCAACTCCGTGGCCGGCGGCCTGGTGTGGACGCCGATCCCGGATTTGTCCTTCACTCTGGGCGGGCTCTACGCGATGTACGACGAAGTCAAGGACAACAACGGCATCGAGTACGACAAGACCGTCTGGAATGCCTCGTTCGGCGTTCAGTACCGCTTTTTTTGACAGTTCCGTAAAAAACCCAATTTCCGCGTTGCGCTGCATCTCGAAGTCGTTGCGGCGTACATAAGTACGCCTCACTCTTCGAGATTTGCGCGCCTTGAACTTGGGGTTTTTACTAAACTGTCTGATTCTTTACTTTTTACCGGTACATCTTTTTTAGGACCTAAATACGGGCGAAACCATCGTCCGCGATGGATGAGACAACGGCTTCCGGCGGCGTGCGCCGGAAGCCGTTTCGCATTTCGGCGTCCGCCAGGGCGCGACGCGCGGCTGAAAAAGCTACCGGACAGCGTCGGCCGCGCGATCCAGGATCTCCCAGATGCGCTCCAGCCAGTCGTGGTGTTCGGGTTTCATCAGGCAGGTGCGCAGACAGGTGACGTAGGGTTGGTTCAAGCGCACGTCTGGCCAGCGCGCCAGCAGCCGCCCGGCCGGGTAACGGAAGGTGGCCAGGTGCAGGTTTTTGCGGGCGGCAGCGGCAAAGAGAGCCGCAGTGCGCCCGGAGATTTCGGTGGCGCTGCCGCCGGCGGGCGCCCAGACGACGATGTCCAGCTCGGGCTTTAAAATCGCCCGGAAGCGCTTGTCTGCCTGGAGGCGCTCGTAGAGATCGAGGGCCGCGGCGCGCCCCCGGGAAAGACCGGCGGCGAACTCCCCGTCCGTCACCATCGGCAGCAGGCGCTGGGTGGCCCACAGGGCCACCGCCGAGGCCCCGGCGCGCGAACACTCCAG
>JAJDNY010000197.1 GCA_022340425.1 Desulfobacteraceae bacterium
GGTTACACCCTGATGGGCGGGAGGGTGCTGCGCCTGCCGTTTATCCTCAGCACCAGCCTGGGCCATGAGATCGCCCACTGCTGGTGGGGCAACGGGGTTTACGTGGACCCCCGCGGCGGGAACTGGAGCGAGGGGCTGGCCACCTATGTGGCCGACTACGATTTCAGGGAACAGCAGGGGCCGGCGGCGGCCCGGGAATACCGCCGCGAGCTCCTGCGGGGCTACGCCGCCCTGGCCCCCCCGCAGCGGGAGTTCCCCCTGTCGCGCTTCACCCATCGCACGGACCCGCTTTCCAAGACGGTGGGCTACGACAAGGGGGCCTTCGTGTTTCACATGCTGCGCCGGCAGGTGGGGGACGCGGCCTTCGATCATGCCCTGCGGGATTTTTTCCAGACCCATCGGTTTCGGCGCGCCGGCTGGGAGGATCTGCGGGCGGTCTTCGAAAAATATTCCCCTGAACCGTTGCAGGGTTTTTTCGACCAGTGGGTGGCGCGCGCCGGCGGGCCGCAGCTGGCGCTGGCGGGCGTCCGCCTGACGCCGGCCGCGGAAGGCTATCGGGTGACCGGGGAGCTTACCCAGACGGCACCCCATTACCACCTGGAGGTGCCCCTGACCGTGTTCACGGCCACCACCCGTGTCACCCGCCGGCTGAACCTGACCGGCCCCGCCACGCGGTTTGACTTTTCCGTGGCCGAAGCCCCCCAGCGCCTGGTAGCCGACCCTGATTTTGACCTCTTCAGGCGACTGTCCGCCGAGGAGATCCCGCCCAGCGTCAACAGCGTCAAGGCCGCCAAGGGGCCTTTGGTGGTGCTGCCCGATGCGCCGGCGCCGGAACTCGAGGCCGCCGCGGACCTTCTGGTTCGCTCCCTGGGGCTGCAACAGGCGCGCCTGCTACGGGCCTCGACCCTCGGCCCGGACCGCTGGCGCAGCCGATCGATGCTGTGGGTGGGGGCACTGCCGCCGGCTGGGCTGCTGGCCGCCCAGCCGGCCGAGTTGATCCTGGCTCCCGCCGGCTTCACTGTCGCCGGGCGGCGTTATGCCGACCCGGGGGACACCCTCTTCGCGGTCTGGCCCCACCCCCACTCGGCGTCAGCGGTGGTGGCGGTTTTCCTGCCCCTCGCCCGGGCCGATGCGGCCCTGGTGGCCCGCAAGGTCACCCACTACGGCAAGGCCAGTTACCTGGTGTTCCGGGACGGCGCCAATCAGGCCAAGGGCACCTGGCCGGCGGCGCGCTCCCCGCTGGTGCACATCTGGCCCTGAGATCCCAACCTTCCGAAAGGAATAGCGATGTGCCCTAAACGCATCATTCTGGCCGCGACCCTCTGCTGGCTTCTGGCGGTAGCCCCGGCAACGGCCGTCGACCGCCTTTACGACCTCAACCGCAAGCTGACCGTGACCCTCGAAGAGGCCCTGCCCCAGCTGCTTTCGGCACCGCTGGTGGTGGTGGGAGAGCAGCATAGCGAAGCGCTGCATCATGAGATGCAGCGCAAGGTCATCGCGGCCCTGGTTGCCGCCGGCCGGCCGGTGGCCGTGGGGCTGGAGATGTTCCGGCGCGAGAGCCAGGCGGAGCTGAACCGCTGGGTGGCCGGAGAGCTCTCCCCGGCGGATTTTGAAAAGGCCTACTACCGCAACTGGAACTACCCCTGGGCGGCCTACCGCACGGTGTTCGATTACGCTCGGGAGCACGGGGTGCCGCTGGTGGGGCTGAACGTCGCCCCGGCCATCACCCGCCAGGTGGCCCGCGACGGGTTTGAGTCGCTTTCCACCACCCAGCGCGGTCAACTGCCGGCAGCCGTGACCTGCGAGGTTGATGCCGCCTACATGGCCTACATCCGGCAGGCTTTCGGGGCCCACGCCCACGGGCACCTGGATTTCACCAATTTCTGCGAGGCCCAGCTGGTGTGGGACAAGAGTATGGCCCTGCATGCGATCGCCTACCTTAAAGAGCGCCCGGAAATGCTGATGGTGATCCTGACCGGCATCGGACATGCCTGGAAGCCCGGCATCCCGGCCCAGCTCAAAGCCTACGGCGGCCTTCCGGCGGTGGTGATCCTGCCGGAGGTGCCGGGCGATATCGAGCCGGAGCGCATCGGTGCCGCGGCCGCCGATTTCATTTTTCTGATGCCCTGATGGTGCGGGAATTTTTCCTCGGTTGAGACCGGCTTTGGTCGAAAAAGCCATTTTACCCCCATCCGTGGGGTGTTTTGGCAGGAAGGAATTTTGGCGGGTATTTCGGTGGTGGTGGGGTTCAAAGGGAGGCGCCGCTCGGGCCGGGGTCAGGCGCTCAGCTGCATGCCCTCGCGGGCCACGAGAATTTCGGGCTTTCCCAGGGGCTGCTGGGCGGCGCGAAACCGCTTCTCCAGGGCCTGCAGCTCATCGTCCCGGCGGTCCGGGTCGTGGTGGAAAAGAACCACTTTTTTGACCCCGGCCGCGATGGCGGTCTGGATGGCGTGCTCCATCGGGGAATGCCCCCAGCCGCTTTTGCCGGCGCTGTACTCGCGCAGCGTGTACTGGGCGTCATGGATGAGGATGTCCGCGTCGCGGAAAAAGTCCAGCAGCGCCTTGTTGGCATCCGCCACCGCCCGCGCACCCTCCTCGCAGACCACCGGGTCGTAGCCGGGGGAGGCGGGGTCGTCGCTGAAAACATTCTGGAACGGCTCGGTATCGTAGCCGGTGCAGAGCACCTTGCCGTCGTGCTCGAACCGGTAGCCCAGGCAGAGCAGCGAGTGGTTGAGGTATTTGGTTTTGATCCGCAGGCCGTCGCTGAAGCGCATCTCTTCCTCGCGCAGCTGATGATAGCTGATGGCGGCCGACAACTCGCTGTGACGCACGGGGAAATAGCGGTAGCTCAGCTGGTCGCCCACGATCCGATCCAGCGTGTCCTCCTCGTAGGTGATCGGCCCGTAGACCTTCAGGCGGGTGTTGGGCCGGTAGATGGGATCGAAAAAGGGAAACCCCATGATGTGGTCCCAGTGGGTGTGGGTCAGAAAGATTTCCGCCTCGATGGGGGCGCTGCGGGTGCGGATCAGATGCGCGCCCAGGCTGCGGATGCCGGAGCCGGCGTCGATGATGATCACCCGATCGCTGCCGTTCAAGCGCAGCTCCAGACAGGCCGTGTTGCCGCCGTAAACCACGGTGTCCCGGCCCGGGCTGGCCACCGACCCTCTCACACCCCAGAAACGCACGTACATGCCGAACTCCTTCGCTGCCGACGCTCAGCCGGCCACTCGCAGAAACACCAGGGCCCGCTCGATTTCGGATTTAACCTCCTGCTCGACGCTCTCCAGATAGTCCAGGGTGATGTCCAGGCCCGTGAAATTTTCAGCCCTGACGGGCTGCGGACAGCAGTTGCCTGAAAACCCGAGTCCTTTGACATTGACGTAATAGTTGGCCAGGGCCACCGAATGAATGATCTCGCGGCTGTCCCCCGCGACCCCCTCCAGGGTGTGATGGAAAAAAAGCGTGTCGCTGATATCCGCGCCCAGCTGCCAATTGTCGGTGATCAAACGGCCGACATCGGCGTGGTCGATCCCGAAAGAAGCCTTTTCGGCCACGTGGAGGGGCAGGGCGTCGCTGCGGGAGCGGTGGATGACCTCCTGGTAATCCTGTGAAAAGCGGTTGTTGAGCGGAATCTTGCCCAAATCGTGGAGCAGGCCCGCGATGAAATACTCCTCCAAGCGGTTGCGGGGCGCCCCCCGCTTGCGGGCGATGAGCTTGGAGGCCACGCCGACGCTGAGCGAGTGGCGCCAGAAATCGTCCATGTTGAGGGCCTGAAAATTGCGGCGATTGCCCAGGGTGCTGAGCACGGCGGTGCTGAGCACCAAATTTTTGACCGTGTTGATCCCCAGCATGATGATGGCCCGGACCAGGGAGGTGATCTCCTGCACCAGGCCGTAATAGGCCGAGTTGATCAGCCGCAGGACCTTGCCCATCAGGACGGGGTCGAGGCTGATGATCTTGTTGAGATCCGCCGGGGTGGCGTTGGGGTCGTTGCAGATCGCCATCACCTTGGTGACCGTCGCCGGCAGGGGCGGCATTTTGGCGATGTAGCGCTGAATGATGGCCAGTCGCTCTTCGGGGGTCATTGTTTTCTGGCAGCCCACCGGCGCTACCTGCGGGCCAGCATCGGGCCGGCCACGGCCTCGGCCCGCTCGGGCCCGAACAGTTGCGCCACCAGCTCCAGGGCGAATTCCAGGGCGGTCCCCGGCCCCTGGCTGGTGATGCAGTTGCCGTCCACGACCACGCGCGCCCCGGGGCGCGCTGCGGGGTCCAGCCGATCGGCCAGGGCCGGGTGACAGGTCGCCCGCCGTCCGGCCAGCAGCCCGTGATGCTGCAGGACCACCGCCGGGGCGGCGCAGATGGCGGCGTAAAGCCTATTCTGGCGCGCCTGCTGGCGCAGCAGGTCGGTGAGCAGCCCGCAGTCGCGTAGGTGCTCGGCACCCGGCAGCCCGCCGGGCAGGGCGATGAGGTCGAAGCGCTCCCCGCGGCAGCTCTCCAGAGGCCGGTCGGCCATCAGGCGGACGCCGCGGGAGGCGGTGACCGCCAACTCGCCCACGGCGGCCACGGTCACCTCCGCCCCGGCGCGCCGCAGGACGTCGATGATGCAGACCGCTTCGATCTCCTCCACACCGTCGGCTATCGGAACGAGGACCTTTTTGCGCATCTTGCTTCTCCGTGATCGGCGCTGCCGCAGGCAGCCTCAGGCAAACCCCGGCAGGGGCCTTTCCCGCCCCGCGGTTGCGGGCGCCGGACCTGCCGTCGGACGCACGGTCTCTGGGGGAGGAGCTCCGTAGTGGACCACAAAAACATTTTCGGTCGGGGCCTCCACCGCCGCCAGGGGGGGCAGATGCAGCTCGATTTCCTGGTGCGTCACCACCGGAAAGTCGTAGTGCCGGCTGGTGTGCCGGGGCGGGCCCTTGCGGGCGCTGTGATCGCGCATGAAGGCCTCGTGGGCCGCCAGTCGCTGGGCGATCAGGGCGTTGGCGGTTTCCCGGATTTGCGCCGCCTGGGCTGCGATCACGGGGGCGAACTCCGGGCTGAGCTCGTAGCCGATGCTGTTGCGCGCCGCGGCCATGGCGGCCAGCAGGGTGGTGCCGGTGCCCGCAAAGGGGTCCACCACCGTGTCCCCCTGGACCGAGTACATGCAGATCAGGCGGTAGACCAGCTCCAGCGGGAAGGCCCCGCTGCGCAGGCGGCTCTCGCCGTTGGAGAGCTTCTGGCGGGCGCCCTTGAGATCGAACCAGATGTCGGAAAACCAGCTGTTGCGCTCCTCCCAGAAAAAGGCGCTTTCACGGCGGACCTGTTTTTCGGCGGCGCTGGCGAACCGCCGCGGGGAGCCCTTGCGCAGGATCAGGATATACTCGTGCTCCAGGGTCACGTAGGCGCCGGCCGGCAGCATGCCGGATCCCATGAACTTGTTGGGCGCATTGGTCTGCTTGCGCCACAGGATGGCCGGCAGAACCGAGAGCCCCCTGCGTTGAAAGGCGTTCAGGATCCGGGCGTGGTTGGGGTAGAGCCGGAAAATTTCCCCCATGCTGCGGGTGGCGTCCCCGATGTTGATGCAGACCAGACCGCCGGGGACCAGGATGCGTGCGACCTCGTCCCACACGGGGTCCAACACCCGGTGCATCTCTTCAAAGGCCTGCCGGCCGTCCTGGCGCGCCAGCGCCGTTTCGACGCGCGGGGCCTGGGCGGCAAAGATCTCGTCCCACATGGCGATCATCGGGTAGGGCGGCGAGGTGACCACCAGGTGCGCGCTTTGGGCGGCAACGGCGGCCATGCGCGCCGCGCTCTCGAAAAAGACCCGGTGGCTGGTTGTGGGGTGCGCTCTGTCCATCGGCATGCTCTTTTCACATTTGTCGACGGCTGTCAAACCCCTGCGCGGCACAGGCGCCAAATTCCAGATAACACCACCTATTTTCAGGCTGCGAGGGAAAATCGCGCGACGATGGGGCCTGATTTTGATAAGAAAAGGGGACTGGGTTTTACCGACACGCCGCCGCGACCGATAACCCATCCATCGAAAACCCCAACCGACCCAAGGAGGGGAGATGTCTAAGAGTCTGTTCCTCTGGCTGCGGCTGCTGGCCGTTGCCCTCGGGCTGCTGGCGGCCGCCTCGCTGCCGGCGGCTGCGAAGCCCGCCCAAATCTCGGTGCCGCCCGCACTGGAGCCCTGGGTGCCGTGGGTGCTGCACGGCCTGGGGGCCGAAGGCTGTCCGCCGGCATTTGACGGCGGCGCCCGCCACTGCGCCTGGCCCGGGCCGCTGGAGATCGAGGTGCTGGCAACCGAGGGGCGGTTTCGCCAGCAGTGGGTTCTGTTTGCCGAGGGGTGGCTGCCCCTTCCCGGGGACCCGGCGCGCTGGCCCCAGGAGACGGCGGTGGACGGCAAGCCGCTGCCGGTCATGACCCGCGACAGTGGACCGGCGGTTTGGGTCGCGGCCGGCACTCACACCGTGACCGGCCGCTTCCGGTGGCACGAAAGCCCCGAGACCCTTCGGATTCCGCCGGCCGTGGGGCTGGTGCGGCTGACGCTCGCCGGGAAAGCGGTGCCCTTTCCCCTGGTGGACGGCGACGGGCGCTTGTGGCTGACCCGCCAGGGGGACCGTCCGGAGCGTGAGGGCCACCTCGGGGTGACACTCCTGCGGCGGCTGCGGGATGACATCCCCATGCGGCTCACGACCCACTTGAAGTTGAACGTCGCCGGCCGCTCGCGGGAGGTCTCCCAGGCCGATCTGCTGCCGCCCCAGACGGTCCCGATGGCGATCGCAAGCCCCCTGCCGGCCCGTTTTGGGGAGGACCGACGGCTGCTGGTCCAGGTGCGGCCGGGAAAATGGGAGCTCCGCCTGGAAGCCCGTTTCCAGGGGCCGCTAACGGCCATCGGCCCCCTGGCCGGCACATACGGGCGCGAGATCTGGGCCTTTGAGGCGCAGCCCGATCTGCGCCTGGCGGAGCTTGGGGGGGCCAACGGGATCGATCCCAAGCAGACCGAACTGCCCGCCGAATGGCACCGGCTGCCGGCCTTCGTGATCGAGCCGGGGACGGTGCTCTCCATCACCGAAACCCGGCGCGGCGACCCGGAGCCAGGCCCGGACCACCTGAACTTGGTGCGCACCTGGTGGCTGGATTTCGACGGCCGGGGGCTAACGGCCGAGGACCGGATCACCGGCAGCATGCGCCGGCAGTGGTATCTGGCCATGAATCCGCCCGCTGCGCTGGGGCGGGTGACGGTGGACGGCGAGGACCGCCTGATCACCGCCCAGGGGCCCGACCAGAAACCGGGCGTCACCCTTCGCCGCGGCCAGTTGGACCTGACCGCTGCCTCGCGTCTGGAAGCCCCCGGGGGTCGGTTCGGGGCCGTGGCGTGGGACCACGGCTTTCAGAGCCTGCGCGCAACCCTCAACCTGCCGCCCGGTTGGCGGCTGCTGGGGGCGGCCGGCGTCGACCAGATCAGCGGCACCTGGCTGCAGCGCTGGACCCTGTTGGACTTTTTCCTGGTGCTGATCGTGGCGCTCTCCTTTCTGAAGCTGCGCGGCTGGGGCTGGGGGGGCCTCGCCCTGGCGACCATGGTCCTGATCTATCACGAACCCGGCGCACCGCGCCTGGTCTGGCTGAACCTGCTGGCGGCCCTGGCGCTGCTGCGGGTGATGCCGCCGGGCTGGGGGTCGCGGCTGGTGAGTGCCTGGCTGCTGGCGGCGGGCCTGGTGTTGGTGGTGCTGGCGGTACCGTTTATGGTGGGCCAGGTCCGCGGCGGGCTTTTTCCGCAGTTGGCCGAGCATGACGGCCCCCGCGTTGCCCGCTACCGGATGACCGAGAGCGCCGATCCGGCCTCTCGCGTCGATGAAAGCGCGCCCTCGCCGGTGGCCGGGCAGCTGGCCGCCACCGCCCCAAAAAGCGTCATGGGCAAGGTTCAGCGGCCTATGGCCGCGCCTGACGAGCCCCCGGAATTGATTCAGACCGGCCCCGGCCTGCCCACCTGGCGCTGGCGCACGTTCGCCCTGCGCTGGAGCGGCCCGGTGACGGCCTCCCAGGAAATCCGTCTGTGGCTGGTGCCGCCCGGTGCCAACCTGGCGCTGGCGTTTTTGCGCGTTTTTTGTCTGGCCGCGCTGTGCATCGGCCTGATCGACCGGCGTTTCTGGCGGCAGCGGCTGAATCTTGAGAGATGGGCCCGGGCGATGATTGCCGGGCTGCTCTTGGGGGTGGTGCTGCCCGCGACCATGGTGCGCGCGGAAGGCCAACCGGCGGGTTTTCCCCCGGCGCCCCTCCTGGAAGAACTCAAAAAGCGGCTGCTCTCCGAACCAGCCTGTCTGCCGTCCTGCGCCACCCTGGAGCGTTTGGAGGTGACGGCCCGCGGCGGCCGCCTGCGGCTGGGGCTCCTGATTCACGCCGGCTGTGAGGCCGCGGTGCCCCTGCCGGCGACCGCGGCCTCGTGGCTGCCGCAGTCGGTCATGGTCGATCAAAAGCCGGCCGGGGGCGTCATCCGCGGCGACCAGGGCAACCTCTGGACGCTGGTCGCCCAGGGGGTCCACCGGGTGGTGGTGGAGGGCCCGGTGGGCGACCTGGATGCCGTGCAACTACCCCTGCCCCTGCCGCCGCGGGAGGTCAGCCTCGACCTGGAAGGCTGGTCGGTGCGCGGGGTGGGCAAGGACGGCCGGGTGGAAGGCGGTCTGCAACTGGTGCGCGAGGGCCCCCCTGCGGAGACCGCCCAGGCGACGGCGGAGCGCTTCCTGCCGCCGTTTCTGCATGTCACCCGGGAGCTGCGGCTGGGGCTGAGCTGGCAGGTGCATACGACGGTGGAACGCCTGACGGCGCCCGAGTTTCCGGTCAGCCTGAGCCTGCCCCTGATTCCGGGGGAGGCGGTGGTGACCCCAGGAATCGCGGTGGAAAACGGCGTCGCCCAGATCATTCTGCCCGCCGGCAGCCGGAATCTGGCCTTTACAGCCGATCTGCCCGTCTCGGCCCAGATTGGTCTCAAGGCTCCAGTCGGGGTGCCCTGGTCGGAAACCTGGATTCTGGACGCCAGTCCGGTCTGGGACTGCCGCCTTACGGGGATTGCCGCGCTCCACCACCAGGACGCGGAAGGCCAGTGGCGCCCCAAGTGGCGCCCGTGGCCCGGTGAGGAGGTCTTGATCGGCGTATCCCGTCCGCCGCCTGTGGCCGGCCGCCAGGTGACCCTGGATGCCGTCCGGCTGGAGTGGACCCCGGGCGACCGCCTGGACCGATCCCAGCTAGTGGTCCAGCTCCGATCCAGCCGCGGCGGTCAGCATGCGCTGCAACTGCCCCAAAACGCCGAGCTGCAGCAGGTCAGCATCGACGGCCGGAGCCTGCCGCTTGCGGCAGCCGACGGAAAGCTGCTCGTGCCCCTGCGGCCGGGGGCTCAGACGGTGAGTGTGGCCTGGCACCAGGCGGGGGGCGCGCACCTGCTGCAGCGCACCCCGGCGGTGGCCATCGGTGATGCGGCCGTCAACGCCGCGGTCACGATCCATCTGCCGCACAACCGCTGGCTGCTCTGGGCCGCTGGGCCGCGCCTGGGGCCGGCGGTTCTCTTCTGGAGCTACCTGGCGGTGGTGGTGCTGCTGGCGGCCGCCTTGGGGCGCTGTCCTCTGACGCCGCTTAAAACCCGGGACTGGGTCCTGCTGTTCATCGGTCTGACCCAGGTGCCGGTACCGGTTGCCATCACCGTCGCCGGCTGGCTGATGGTTCTCGGCATCCGGGCGAAACTCGCACCCCCGGCCAACTGGGCGGCCTTCAATGGCTTGCAGTTGGGGCTGGTTGGCTGGACCGCACTGGCCCTGGGCGGCCTTTACCTGGCGGTTCAAAACGGCCTGCTGGGAATTCCGGCGATGCAGGTCGCCGGCAATTTTTCCAGCATGTACGAACTCAACTGGTATCAAGACCGCATCGGCACCCGGATGCCGGAGGCCTGGGTCCTGTCGCTGCCCCTGTGGGTCTATCGCCTGTTGATGCTGCTGTGGTCGTTGTGGCTGGCGTTCAGTCTGCTGCGGTGGCTGCGCTGGGGGTGGTCCTGCTGGAGCACGGGCGGGTGGTGGCGCAAGCGGTCGCCGCGCAAACCCGCGGCGGCGGCCAAACCGGAATAAGGCCAACGGTGGGGGCCGGGCCCCCACCGGGGTAGACGGGCAGGCTAATCGAGCTTCTCGAAAAACTCCTTCTCCGCGCCGCATTTGGGGCAGACCCAACCGTCGGGCAGATCTTCGAAAGCGGTTCCCGGGGGGATATTGTTTTCATGGTCCCCCTCGGCGGGGTCGTAGACATACCCGCAGGGGCATTCCCACTTGCTCATGGTGCATCCTCCTCTTGAAGTAGATGTTCAAAGGCGCCGTGCCACGCACAGGTATTGCAAAAGGTTTCCGTCCTGGGTTGAATTTGCGGGGCCGCGGAGGCGGGCAGGGCGGGATCGAAACAGATCTCGCCGCCACGGCATTCGAATTCGTGGCATTCAAATTCATCGTCCGGGTCTTTGACGTAGAAGCGGTTGGATCCGCAGATGGGGCACTTGGAATCGGTCATGGGAGTTGCTCCCGCGGCCGGACTCCTTGAAAACCGGCCGCTGGTTGAAATAGGCAGCTTCAATCCACCCGGAAAAACGCCTTCTTGGCGGCCTTGCATACCGGACAGACCTCGGGAGGCTCGTTTTCACAGGTGAAGCCGCAAACCGAACAGACGTAGTAGCATTCCACCGCCGCCGGCTTTTCCAGGGAGTCGAGGGCCTTCTGGTAGAGCGTTGCATGCACCTTCTCGACTTCATTGGCATAGGTGAAGGTGCGCACCGCTGCCTTGTTGCCCTCGGCCTCGGCCGCGGCGATCATGTCCGGGTACATGCTCTTGAATTCGTGGGTCTCGCCGGCAATCGCCTCCTTCAGGTTGTCAGCGGTGGACTTGACGGCGCCCAGGGTTTTCAGGTGCGTATGGGCATGCACGGTTTCGGCCTCGGCCGCAGCCCGAAAGAGCTTGGCGACCTGGGGGAAGCCTTCCTTGTCGGCTTTCTTGGCGAAGGCCAGGTAGCGCCGGTTGGCCTGGGATTCACCTGCAAAGGCATCCATCAGATTCTGTTCGGTCTGGCTCATCTCAAACTCCTTTCTCGGGGGTGATCGTTCGGGGTAGTGTGCTGTCAGATCTACCAAGATTCGTGCCAGTATGGAAACTTTTTTTAATGGGAAACAAAACCCAACCAAATCATTTTGTTGACTGGCCTTGGGGGCGCCGGGGGACGCCGGGTGCGGGTTGAGACAGACCCTGCCGCCGGGGCGCCCCAAAGGGCGGCCAAAAAAGCCCCAGCCGGCGGGTTAGCCGAAGGCTGAAGGTGTTTCAATAATCCGATTAGAACAGAATTGACCCAATACAGGTGAGACGCTATCGGCCCATCCGGCGCCCGGCCCCGGAAAGCGATGGCTGCAATCTGCCACTTTTGGAGAGCCCTCAAATATGCTATGAAAGGCGCAATTCGCTCCGCACCCCAGGGTGCGGAAAAACTCCCGAATACCCATCAATCCGCATCACCCCGCCTCGCGGTCCTCAAGACCGGCAGTTTCCGGCGGATCATGCCCTGGAGGTACCCATGCAGACGTCCCCCCGAACCATCGGCCCCCTGCAGGAGGTCAAGCTCAGCCTGGAAGCCGGCATCACTGCCGACAGCGTGGCGCTGACCCCCCAGCCGATAACCTACGATTTTATCTTCGGCCTTGGCGCCGAGGGCCTGGTTCCTTTCGAGCGCGCCCTGATCGATCGCCGGGTCGGCGAACAGATCAGCCTGCGCCTGGACCCCCGCGCCCTGCAGGCCACCTTCGAGCACCTGCCGCTGCCGGGGATTCTGCTGCCCGCCCAGGCCGCCGACCTTTTCCTGCGGGTGACGGTCCTTGCGGTGGCTCCGGCCGACCAGCGCGAGGTCATCCGGCAGTTGGCCCGGCGCAGTGCCTGTGGCGGCGACTGCGGCTGCGGCTGCGGGGGGCATTGAGGTGACCGCCGCTGCTGCGGCCCGCCCCCGCCGCGGGCCTGTTTCGCAGCCCCGGCGGACCGGGGCCGGCGCCGCCATGCCAACCGAGGAGTCGCCATGACGCTGCTGGTTGCGCTTTATTGTGCGACAGCGCTGATTCTCACCCTCTACGGCATCAACTGTCATATCATGACGGCGCTGTTCCGGCGCGCGGCCCATCGCCGGCGCCGGGAAGATGCCCGACTGCTGGAGGCCTTTTACGGGGGGCGGGACCCCGCGGCCGGATGCGCCGCGGCGGCCGAACGCCTTCCGGTGGTGACCACCCAGCTGCCGATTTACAATGAACGCAACGTCGTCGAACGGCTGATCGCGGCCGTCGCCGCCATGCACTATCCTACCGGACGCCACGAGATCCAGCTGCTGGACGACTCCAGTGATGACACCCGGGAACTGGTGGCGCGCAAAGTGGCCGAGTTGCGGGCGCGCGGGGTTGACATCGTCCACCTGACGCGCGCCACCCGGGAGGGGTTCAAGGCCGGCGCCCTGCGGGAGGGGCTGGCCTGTTCCCGGGGGGAGCTGACGGCCATCTTTGACGCCGATTTCGTGCCCCCGCGGGATTTCCTGCTGCGCGCGGTGCCTTTTTTCATGAGGGACTCCGCCTTGGGAATGGTCCAGGCCCGCTGGGGGCACCTCAACCAGCGCCAGAGCCTGCTGACCCGGCTGCAGGCCGTGGGCGTCAACGGCCATTTCATGATCGAGCAGTCCGCGCGCTCCGGCTGCGGTCTGTTCATGAATTTCAACGGGACCGCCGGGGTCTTCCGCAAACAGGCGATCCTCGCCGGCGGCAACTGGCAGGCCGACACGCTTACCGAGGACATGGACCTCTCCTACCGGATTCAACTGGCCGGCTGGCGCTGCCGCTACCTGGTGGACCTGGTGGTGCCGGCTGAAATTCCAGGCGACATCAACGCCTTCAAAAACCAGCAGTTCCGCTGGGCCAAGGGGTCCATCCAGACGGCCATCAAGCTGATGCCGCGGATTTTGCGCTCCCCCGCCCGGCCGTTTGCCAAGTTCCAGGCCTGGATGCACCTGACCCATTACCTGGTCAACCCGCTGATGCTGTTTCTGGCCCTGATGGCGCCGTTGATCCTCTTCAGCGGACGGCTGCGGCTGCCGGCGTCGATTTTTGCCCTTTTCGGCGTGCTCCTGCTGGCAAGCACTTCGGGTCCCTCGGTTCTCTACTGGACGGCGGAGCGGTCGCTGCGGACCCCCGCCTGGAAAATTCTGCTGCTGCTGCCGAGCCTGGTGTGTTTCGGCTGCGGGATGGCCGTCAACAACACCCGGGCGGTGGTCGAAGCGCTCCTGGGGCGGCCCGGGGTCTTTGTCCGGACCCCGAAGCACGGCGACCGGTCGATCAAAAGCTACCATCCGGCCCGCAGCCGCGGCTTCGCGTTGGAGCTCATGGCCGCCGCATGGTGTCTGGCCGGCACCGGCGCCTATTTTCAGGCCGACCATTTCCTGGTGGGGCATTTTCTCCTGATCTACACCACGGGCTTCTCCAGCGTGGGGCTGCTGTCCTGGTGGCAGCACCGGCGCCTCGCCTGAGGCCACAGCCGCCCGAACCATAACCGATGCCCTTTGTTCTCAGCACGCTGTCGTTTTCTCTGGTGGCCGGCCTGATGGCCTT
>JAJDNY010000198.1 GCA_022340425.1 Desulfobacteraceae bacterium
TCTCCAATGTGGCGGTCAGGGGGCAGGGCGACAAGTTCATCATCAACCTCAACGGCCAGCTGCAGACACCCTCCAGCAGCCACGGGCAGGTGTTCGAGAAGGTGGGCTTTCCGGTGCCGCCGTATGTCGACAAAACCCAGGTGGTGGAAGGTCTCGACGCTGGGGGGGAGCCGGCGATCATCGGGTATTCCTATATTCCGGAAAGCCCCTTTATCCTCATGATCGTCAAGCGCAAGGCCTCGGTCATGCGCGACTGGCTGCAGACCCGCAGTCGGTTGATCGGTTTTCTGGTGATCAGCATCACCGGTATTATGGTGGTGATCCTGTGGGTGACCACTTACCTGGTCAATAACCTGCACCTGGCCGACCAGCGGCGGGTGATGTCGCTGCACCAGGTGGAATATGCCAACAAGCTGGCCTCCATCGGGCGGCTTTCGGCCGGGGTTGCCCATGAAATCAACAACCCCCTGGCGATCATCAACGAAAAGGCCGGGCTGATCAAGGACCTCTTCAGTTTCAAGCCCGACTACGCCCAGGACAAGCGCTTGCTGGAATTGATCGACGGGGTGATCGCCTCGGTGGAGCGCTGCGCGGTCATCACCCGGCGGCTGTTGGGCTTTGCGCGCCACATGGCGGTCAGCGTCGAGTCCATCGCGGTGCGGGCCCTGATCGAGGATGTTCTGGGCTTCCTCCGCAAGGAGGCTGAGTACCGCTCGATTGATGTGGTGGTCGATGTCCCCGACGAAGTCCCGACCTTCGTGAGCGACCGGGGCAAGCTGCAGCAGATTCTGCTCAACCTGATCAACAATGCCTTTGCCGCCCTGAGCGACGGCGGGCAGCTGAAGGTCGCAGCCCGCCTCGCAGGGTCCGATGCCCTGGCCATCGACGTGATCGACAACGGCAGCGGGATCGCGCCCGAGGACCTCGACCGCATCTTCGAGCCCTTCTTCTCCACCCGCACCAGCTCCGGCGGCACGGGCCTCGGCCTGTCGATCACCTACGGGCTGGTGCAGGAACTGGGGGGCACCCTCAAGGTGCAGAGCCAGGTCGGGGAGGGGTCGACCTTTACCATAACGCTGCCCCTGCAAATGCCGCAGCCGAAAGGAGATGCCAGTGCGAATCCTGCTGGTGGACGATGAAAAGGAATTCGTGGCCACCCTCGCCGAACGTCTTGAATTGCGCGGGATCGACGCCGACTGGGTCACCACCGGCGAGGCCGCCCTGGCCAAGGCGGCCGAACGCGCCTATGACCTGGCCATTCTGGATGTCAAAATGCCCGGCATCAGCGGGTTGAAGCTGGAGAAGCTCATGGCCCAGCGGCATCCCGGGATGAAGTTCATCTTTCTCACCGGTCATGGCTCGGCCAGCGATTATCACTCCGGCATTGCCGAGGACCGGGTGGTCGACTACCTGGTGAAACCGGTCAACATCGAGGCGCTGATCACCAAGATGCAGGCGACGCTCACATCCTGATGGAGACAAACGCCATGACTGTTCCCGCCGAAATCGTCGGCGCCGAGGGCCTCAAATTTTTCGGGCGCATCTCCGCTTCGATTTCCCACGAGATTCGCAACGCCCTGGCGGTCATCAACGAACACGCCGGCCTGCTGGAAGACATGACCCTGATGGCCGAAAAGGGGATGCCGCTGGATGCCGCGCGGCTGAAACGCACCGCCGGCGCGGTGCTGAAGCAGGTTCAGCGGGTCGACGGGATCGTCAAGACCATGAACCGCTTCGCCCACAGTGTGGATGAGCCGCTGAAAGGGGTGGATCTGGCCGAAACCCTGGAGCTGGTCGTGCGCCTTTTCGGCCGCTTTGCCGCCGTGCGGCAGGTCACGTTGGCGCCCGAAAGCCCCCTGGCCTCGGTCTCGGTTGCAACCCGGCCCTTTCAACTCCAGAACCTGATCGGCCTGTGCCTGGATCATGCCATGCAAAGCGCAGGGGCCGGCGGGACCGTTAAACTGTCGATTGCCCCGCTGCCCGACGGCGGGGCCGAGATCCGCTTTGGGGGGCTCGGGGTTTCGGCCCCCACCGAAACGCCCCTGGCCGGCGAGACCTTCCAGGCCCTGTTGGGGGCGACCCGGACGGAGATCTCCATCCGGGCCGAAACTGGGGAATTGGGCCTGCGGCTGCCGCCTAAGATCGCCTGCGATGCGGGTGGTGAGGCCGGGGCCTGAGGACTGCCGAAAACCGGATCCCCTTATTTCAAATCCCAAGGAGAACAAAAATGGCTGAAAAGGTGTTACTCGTCGACGACGAAAAGGATTTTCTGGATGTCATGGCCGAGCGCATGCGCAACCGCGGCATGGAGGTCAAGACGGCCAGCTCCCCGCTGGAGGCCCTGGAGATGGTAGCCAAGGAGTCCTTTGACGCCATCATTTTGGATCTGCAGATGCCGGAGATGGACGGGCTGGAAGCCCTGGAAAAAATCAAAGCTCAGAAGCCCGAACTTCAGATCATCCTGCTGACCGGGCATGCCACCGTTCAGAAGGGGGTCGAGGCCATGAAGCTGGGGGCCATGGACCTGCTGGAAAAGCCGGCCGATCTGTCCGATTTGACCGCCAAGATCAAGGCCGCCAGCTCCCAGCGGATGCTGCTGGTGGAAAAACAGAGCGAGGAGAAGATCAAAAAAATCCTCACCACCAAAGCCTGGTAGCCGTTTTCGGGCGCCATCTTTCACCTGCCCCGGGCGCGGGGGGCGTCCGGCGGGCGTTACGCCGTTGCCGGCGTTTCCTTCAGCTCCAGGGCCGCCCGGAACGCCTCGTACTCCCGCATCGCCGCCGCCTGGGCCTCGGCCCGGATGCGGTTGAGCGCCTCGAAGTTGCGGACCAGCAGATCCACCAGCGCAGGGTCGAGTTCGTTTTGGCGCGCCATCCGGCGAAGCACCGTGAGGGCCTCCGCTTGGCCCATGCCCCGCCGGTAGGGGCGATCCTCGGTGATGGCCGTGAAGACGTCGGCCACCGCCATGATCCGCGAGCCCAGGGGGATGTCGTCGGCCGTAAAATGGAAGGGATAGCCGCTGCCGTTCAGGCGCTCCTGGTGCAGGGCGCCCCAGGCGGAGATTCGGCTGAGGGCCTCGATGGGGTCGAGGATCTGGTAGGTGAAAAAGACGTGGGTGCGCATCACCTGCCACTCTTCAGGGGTCAAGTGGCCGGGCTTTTCAAGGATCTCGGCGGGGATCGCGAGCTTTCCCAGGTCGTGCAGGTAGCCCGCGATCTGGAACATTTGGCACTCCCGGCGCGAAAAGCCCACCAGGCGCGCCAGCATTTCACCGGTTGCCGCAACTCCGCTGGAGTGGGTGGCGGTGAAGGCGCTCTTGAAGTCGATAATCCGGCAGATCAGCCGCGAGAAGGCCAGCAGCGACTCCGGGTCGATCTCGGCCAGCGCGCCCGCCAGGCTGCGGTTCAGGACCGCCGCCACCCCGCCCGAGGCGATCTCCAGCCAGACGTAGTCCCGCTGGGCGAGCTTCAGAAAGGCCTCCACCATCTGCGGAACGAAGACGCTGCCGCTGCGCCCCGAAATGTTGGCGCAGATTTCCGGCACCTGCCCCAAAACCCCTGCATCCGGTGTGATCAGCACCGCCACCCGGTCGGCCAGGTGCAGCAGGTGGCTGCCTCGCGGCACCGGTCGGCCTTCGTGGGTTTCCCCCGCCCCGTGGTCCCAGGCCAGGTGGTGGAAGCGCACCATCCCGGCCACCTCCCGAAACGGCGCGAACTC
>JAJDNY010000199.1 GCA_022340425.1 Desulfobacteraceae bacterium
TATCGGCAGCTTGGCCTGCCGGACCCGGAGACCATCGGCTACCGCTATCCCCACCAGGTCTCCGGGGGGCAGTTGCAGCGCGCCATGGTGGCCATGGCCATGGCCACCGACCCGGATATCATCATCTTCGACGAGCCCACCACGGCTCTGGACGTGACCACCCAGATCGAGGTCCTGGCCGCCATCAAGAACGTCATCCAGCAGCTCAACACGGCCGCCATCTATATCACCCACGATCTGGCGGTGGTGGCTCAGCTGGCCGACCGCATCATGGTCCTGCGCCACGGCAACCTGGTGGAAGAGGGCGCGGCCCGAGAGATGCTGGAAAACCCGCAGAAGGAATACACCCGCCGGCTGCTGTCGGTGCGAGGTCTGCGCGAGGACAAGGCTCAGGCCGCCGCAGACCGCGACGTGATCCTGGACGTTCAGAACGTCTCCGCCAGCTACGTCAAGGGCGTCAACATCGTGGAAGACATCAACCTCAGGATACGACGGCGCAAAACCGTGGCCGTCGTGGGGGAATCCGGCAGCGGCAAGACCACCGTGGCCCGGGTGATCACCGGCCTGCTGCCAGCGCACCAGGGTAAAATCGTTTTTGACGGTCAGGAGCTCTCGCCGGATCTGCAGTCGCGAAAGCGCGAAAGCCTCCAGCGCCTGCAGATGATCTACCAGATGCCGGACGTGGCGCTCAACCCGCGCCAGAAGATCCGCAAGATCATCGGGCGGCCGCTGGCCTTCTACTTCGGCATCGGCGGCCGAAAAGCCCTGGAGCGGATCCAGGAGCTGCTGCGTCTGGTGGAGCTGCCCGAAAACTATGCCGATCGCTACCCCTCGGAGCTTTCCGGGGGCGAAAAGCAGCGTATCTGCATCGCCCGGGCGCTGGCCGCCAACCCCGACCTGGTGATTTGCGACGAGATCACCTCGGCGCTGGACCAGCTGGTGGCCGAGGGCATTCTGAAACTGCTGCAGAACCTTCAGAACGATCTGGGGGTTTCCTATCTTTTCATCACCCACGACCTGGCGACGGTCAAGGCCATCGCCGACGAGATCGTGGTTATGCTAAACGGCCGTATCGTGGAGCAGGGCGCCAAGGGTGAGATCCTCAGGCCGCCTCACCACGAGTACACCGAACTGCTGCTCTCCTCGGTGCCGGAAATGGATCCCGACTGGCTGGACAACCTTCTGGAGGAACGCACCACCAACTGACCCGGCCCATCGCCCGCTGGGAAAAATTACGTCCGCTGGATGACCGGCGCGGCATCCAAATAGAAAGGAGCGGCACCCGCGGGTGCCGCTCCTTTTTCACGCTGGGCGAAGGCACGGCCGCAGACCGCGCAATAACGGTCGCCGCAGTGGACTTCGTCTGGGGCCCGAATCAGCGCAGGGCTGAGCGGGGGGCTTTGCCGGCGAGGGGGTTGTAGAGCTTCATGATCGCGAATTTCATCACATCCAGGGTTTTCATGTCCGATACAATGCCGACCAGCTTCTCCTCGGCATCCGGCGGCAGCACGCAGGCCTTGGTGGCGTCAAAGGTCAGGTCCGGAAAGCCTTTGACCAGCTTTTTCTGGTCTTTGGCGGTCATCGGCACCTGGATCGCCTGCTTGCCTCCGATCTCTACGGCCTTGTCCGCCAAACCGGCGGCCTCGATCTTCTTGAGTTTGGCATCATCCAAAAAGACATTGATAAAGAAATCCGACATGTTTTTTCCTCCCGTTGTGATTGGCTGAAATTAAAGGTAAAGGCCCCAAACCGTCCAATTCCCTATTCGAGACGGCGGGGGGTGTCAAGCCAAGAATTCCCCCGATGGCGGGAGAAATTAAAATCGTGTGCCATTGTAAACGATAGGTGTGCGCCCGCGGCCGACCGGTTGCGCCGGTTTGATGGAGGCCTGCGGGATCGTACCGGCTCCTTTCTCCAGAGCGCAGTGAAGCTTTTCCATCTTGCAATGAACGGAAAAATATTTCAAGAATAAATGACTCGTTGGCCCCGCCGCTTCAGGCCGCCGCGCCGGGGATGGGCCCGTTTGGCGGTCCTGCGAGCCTGCAGCCAGCGCTTTGGCGCCTGACCCAAAGCGCGCCAAGGGAGCGCAAAAATCGAAACGGATATCAAGATAACGGGGCCCGTGCCCGGCGCCTGTGCGCGCATCGCCGCCTTGCATGCGGACTATTACGGCCGCAACTGGGGTTTCGGCGCGGTTTTCAAAGAGACCATCACCGACGGCGTGACCGCTTTCCTGGAGCGCTTCGACCCGCGGCGGGACGGTTTTTGGACGGTCTGCGTGAAGGGGGAGGTGGTGGGGGCCATCGCCATCGATGCTATTCACGCCGAAAGCGAAGGGGCGCACCTGCGCTGGTTTATTCTCAGCGAAGACCTGCGGGGCCGCGGCCTGGGCAACCGCCTGCTCTCCCTGGCGATCGCCTTTTGCCGCGAGCGGGGCTACGGGCGCGTCTACCTGTGGACCTTCGAAGGCCTGCTGGCGGCCCGGCACCTCTATCAAAAATATGGCTTCCGCCTCGTAGAGGCGCGACCGGGCAGCCAGTGGGGCCTGGAGGTGATGGAGCAGCGGTTCGTTCTGGATCTGACGGTCAGCCCGCCCAACCCCCCATAGGCCGCCGCGCACCTCGGGCTTGGGTCGGTTTTCGTGGCCGCGAGCGGCAGCAATGAAACTTCAAAAGCCGGGGTAAAACTGTGCAAATCATCGAAGATATCTGGCAGGTGGGCGGCGAGGGCCTGACGGCGCCGGGCGATGCGGCCGTCTATCTGGTCCGCTTCGGCCCTCAGGCGGCGCTGATCGACGCCGGCTGCGGGCCGGGCCATCAGCGGCTGGTGGAAAACGTGTTCGCCTGCCTGCCGCCCGGCACGGCTGTTACCCACCTGCTGCTGACCCACTGCCACTTCGACCACAGCGGCGGCGCTGCGGTCCTTCGCGAGCACTACGGCTGCCGCATCATTGCCCACGCCAAAGACGCCGCCTTCCTGGAGGCGGGCGACGACCGGGTCACCGCCGCCGCCTGGTACGGCGCCCGCATGCGGCCGTTGACCGTCGATCACCGGATCACGGCCAGTCGGGAAACCATCGCTGTCGGCGACGGCATGCTGACCGCCCACCACTGCCCCGGCCACTCCCCCGGATCGCTGGTCTTCACCACCCGCCGCCACGGGCGGACCGTGCTCTTTGCCCAGGACGTCCACGGCCCGCTGCACCCCTCCCTGCTTTCGGATGCCGCCCAATACCGCGATTCGCTCCGGTACCTGCTGGAACTGGAAGCCGACATCCTCTGCGAGGGCCACTTCGGCGTCCACCAGGGGCGCGTGGCCGTCAAGAATTTCATTCGCCGCTATCTCCATGCGACCGACCAGGGCCTTTGAGGTTTCAAGCCGTCACTGCGGGGGAAATGCGCACGGCCCGAAACGACCGACAGCCGCCCCCTGGGGGGGTGTCCATCGGGGGGCGCCGCTGGGTGGCATGTCGCTGGCCGGTTGGACGGGTTTTGGAATCTTTGAGGGGGTTTTCAACCCTTTCGTGTCGTCGCCGGCGCGCTTTGGAGAAGCATCGTGTTCCTGATGGATTATCCTTTGCCAGCGATCGCCATATCCGCGGCCTGTTTCACCGATGCCCATCTGTCTGGCCCAGATTCGGACCGCTTTTGTGGCCAGGCCCTGGGAAATGGCCCAGGCCTCGAAGAAGTTTTCCAAGGACTTTTTTTGAAGATCGATGAAAACCCTTGCCATTAACGCCGCATCCATGGCGCACTCCTTTCGGGCAGACCTTTTTAGGGGTCCAAATTGCTCAGTTTACCGGCTATCCACCGGGATAAGATTGTTTTCTTGAAAAAGGCCACCGTCCCAAGCCAGGGCGCGGGTCCTGCCGTTACACCACGTTACCCAACAAAAAACGCACGAGCGCCGCTTGAATGCATTCCGGAAGGGTTTCCATGTGGTGGCGGCAGTCCGGGCAAAAAAGCAGCCCGCTTCCGGGATGCCGAAACAGTTCGTCGGCGCCCCTTTGTTCACAAAAATCGCAGGCCCGGCCGGCAGCGGAAACAATCGGCCCACAGGCGAAGGCCCTCCTTGGGGTGAATTCCACACCAATGCCATAACGCGGGGCTTCATCGTTCGCCACCTGATCGCACCATTTAACCCTGGCCCTGAGACCATCATCGGGGTCGGTTTCAACCCCGCTAGGGTAATGCCCCATGACTTTTATGGACAGAACCGATTGGGGGGGCAGGGGAGCGTCCGCTTCAAAATACATTCCGTCCGGACAGCTGTTGAGCATGACGCCGCGGCGATAGCCTCTGGCACCGCCGCCAGATAGAACCGGCACCCGGTCGGACTTCCGGGTGAATTTTCTTCCCGTCGGGGTGGTCATTTCGCCAACTCGCCTCCAATCCCGTTTTGCGCTTGGATGTCAAAAGTCCGCCGGCGCCTGTCTTTGCACCGCGGAAGGTATTTGAGGGCTTTTGTCCCATAAAAAGATGAAATCAAAATTAGGTTTGGGTTGGTTTTTCGTTTTGGCTGGGCTCGCGACACACTTTTTTAAAGGGCAGGCCACGGGGAATTGTCCGCGATGGGGACTCTGAACCGACCTGGGGCGGTTCGAAATCGATTAGCGCTTCAGGCGGCCCGGGGGTCACCCGTCACCCGCGGCCGCGGGGGCTCGTCGCTGGCCCCGTCACGACGAGGGCTCATGATTTCGGACAACGGTTGCCCGATCCAGCTGTAATGCGGCTGGATCCCCAGCAGATGGGCGATGGTGGGCGCCGTATCCAGGATGCTGACCGGCGCCGCGATGCGGTGCCCGGGACGCACATCGGGCCCCCAGGCGATCCATGGGATGGTCAGGTTCTCGGGGGTGGCCTCCTGGTGGTGGGTTCCGGACCCGCCGTGGTCGCTTTGCAGGATGATGTGGGTTGCGCCGGTCATGCCCGCCTCGTCCAGCGCGGCTTTCAGGGTGCCGACGGCCCGGTCGGCTGCCGAGAGGGCATCGAAATAGGCCGGCGACATCCAGCCGGCCGCGTGACCGGCCTGGTCGACGCCCTCGAGGTAGACAAAGAGAAGCGCCGGCTTGAAACTGACCAGACAGGCCGCCGCGGCCCGGGCGAGGTGGAGATCGCCATCGGCGCGCTGCAGGGTGTTGAGGTAATAAACGAAATCCAGGGCTTCGGGGGGCGCGAGGTTTCTCAGGTGCTCCCAGCTGTAGACCGCCGCGGTGAACAGGCCGTTGTACTTGGCCACCTCGAAAAGGCCGGCGGTTGCTGGCGATGGATGGGGCCGGCCGGTGTTGGTCAGCACATTGTGGCCGATGGGCTTCTGAGAGGTGAAAAGTGAGTAATGGGCCGGCAGGGTGAGCGACGGCGACACGGTTTCAGCGCTCATGGAAGCCGCGCCGGCGGCCGCCAGGGCATCGATGTTAGGCGTGGCGCCGCGCTGCAGGGCGTCCGGACGGCAGCCGTCGATGAGGATCAGAATGACGTGGGGCATCTGTTTTTTTGCTCCGCATGAATTTCAGGCGACCTTCCCGGACCCGGCAGTACTCGTAGAGCACGGCTCCGGCAACGGTCAGGGTGATAAATATCACGGCCAGGGCGTTCATGGCCGGGCTGATGAAGACCCGCAGCTTGGTGCCGATGTAAATGGGCAAGGTCTGCTGGAAGCCGATCGCAAACAGCGTGGTGTTGTAGTTCTCAAAAGACTGCATGAAGGCCAGAACCGCCGAAGATACCAAGGCCGGCCTGAGGAATGGCAGGGTGATTTTTAGAAAGACCTGCAGATGGGTCCCCCCCAAATCAAAGGCGGCCTCCTCCTGGGTGCGGTCAAACCGCTGCAACCGGGCCATAATCAGCAGCATGCAGTAGGCGCTGATGAAAGTGGCCTGTCCCATGACGGCCGTCCAGAGGCCGCCGCTGACGTGGAACCATCGGTCCCAGAAAAGAAAGGTCGAGATGCCCAGAATGATGCCCGGCGTCAGGATGGGGGAGACCAGGAGGGCGTAGCAGACGTCCCGGGCCCGGAAATGCAGGCGGGTCAGAAACAGCGCGCCCGCCAGCCCGATGGGGACTGCGATGGCGACCACGGCGCCGCCGACGACAAAGCTGTTTTGCAGGGCCGGCCACAATTGGTCGTCGGCATACAGGTGCCGAAACCATTTCAGGGTGAATCCCTCCCAGGGGGTAACCTGGGGGATGCTGCTGCGGTTGAAGGCCACGATGCCCATGAACAGCAGCGGAAGGAAAAGGTAGGTGAAGAACAGGGTAATGTAGGCGGCGCTGGTGAAGCGACGGACCGTGCGGCTGGACATCATTGGGCGAGCTCTTCCAGCCTGAGCCGAAACACCTTCAGCATCAGAAAAACGAATGCCAGGCAGAGGCCGGCCAGCACGGTGGCATAGGCCGCGCCCTGGTTCCAGTTGGCGGTTTCGAAATTGGTATAGATGATTTCGGTGAACCAGAAACTGCTCGGGCTGCCCAGGAGCTGCGGGGCGGCGATGGAGCCGGCCGCCAGCATGAAGGTCATGATGCACCCGACGGCAATGCCGGGCTTGGCATGCGGGATGACGATATCCCGGTGGATCCTCGCCCGGGACGCTCCCAGGTCCCGGGCCGCCTCCAGCTGGTGGCGATCGAGGCTCTCCATGGCGTTGTAAAGTGGAAAGATCATGAAAAGCACATAGGCATATGCCATTCCGAGGATCACGGCGCCGTTTCCGGCGCGGAAGTTTACGGGCTCGGCGATCACACCGAGCTGCATCAGCAGGTGGTTGAAGAGCCCCCGGTCGGCCAAAATCAGCTGCCAGGCGAACAGGCGCAGCAGCTCGTTGATCCAGTAGGGGATGATCAGCCCGATCATCAGCCACCTGCGCGGGGCGGCCCGGGCGACCTTGGCAAGGTGAAACGATATCGGGTAGCAGATCACCAGGGCAGCCAGGGTGACGACGATGCTCGACCAGATGGTTTTGAGGAAAATGGTTCGGTGCAGCCCGTTGGCCAAAAGTTGGCCGTAGTTCTTCAGGGTCCAGACGTCTTTGGGCCCCCCGAGCTCCCGCAAAGGCAGCAGCGGCCGGAGGGAAAAGTCGATCATAATCAGCTGCGGGACGAGAATCATGAAGAGCAGCCACACCCCGAGGGCGACCACCACATAGGCCCACCCGATGGGCCCGAAGGCCCGTAGGCCCTCTCGCCAGAGCCTAACCATCGGCGCACTCTCCGGACGGGAAGAGCAGGGCGTTTTCCGGTTTGAAGCCGATGCGGATATTTCCGCCGGCGGTCGCGGCCCACCCCTGGCCGTCGTTGTTGCAGCGCATGGTCAGGGTCTCGCCGCCGCGGGTTTTCAGGCGAATGGTGGTATACGCACCTTCGAAGCTGCGGCCGATGACGGTGCACTCCAGGGTGTTGGCGCCGTCGGGCGTCTGGTCCGCGACGAAAATGGCCTCGGGGCGCACGAAGGCGGTGCTCTTCGCCCCGTGGCCGAGGCCGGCGGGGTTTTGCCCGATGATCCGGCCCGAAGGGGTGTCGATCGAGGCTGCGCCGTTTTCAACCCCCGCGACGGTGCCGCACAGCCGGTTGGCCTCACCGACAAACGACGCCACGAAGGCGCTGCGGGGGGCGTTGTAGATCTTTTCCGGCGCGTCCACCTGCTCCAGCCGCCCCACCGACATCACCCCCACGCGGTCCGACATGGTGAAAGCCTCGCCCTGGTCGTGGGTGATATAGACAAAGGTCACGGCGGTTCGCCGCTGAATCTCCCGCAGGGCCAGACGCATATGCTTGCGCAGCTTCAGGTCCAGGGCCGAGAGCGGTTCGTCCAGGAGAAGGACGGCCGGCGCCACGGCCAGCGCCCGTGCGATGGCGACCCGCTGCTTCTGCCCGCCGGAGAGAGCGCTCACCGGGCTGTCCCCCGCGCCGGGGAGGTCGACCAGCTCCAGCAGGGCCGCCACCTTCTTTTCTCTTTCGGCTCGCCCAACCCCCCGGACTTCGAGACCGAAGCCGATATTTTGGGCCACGCTCATGAGCGGGAAAAGCGCGAGGTTCTGAAAGATCATGGCGGTGGGACGCCTGTTGGGGCCGATGCCCCGCATGTTGCGGCCGTCGATCCGGATCTCGCCCGCAGACGGCTCCATGAAGCCCGAGATGAGGCGCAGGAGCGTGGTTTTGCCGCACCCCGAAGGCCCGAGGAAACTGAAGAACTCCCCGGCCTGGATGTGGACGCGGATGTCACGGACGGCATCCACATCGCCGAAGCGCATGCTCACGTTGGCAATCTCTACATCCTGCCCCATCAACCCACCCCTGCGGGAGCGCCTTGGGCCGGCGTTCGCCGGACGGGAATCAGCTTCCCGCCGGCCGCCACGACGCTTTGGGCGGTCCCCCCTATTTCAGGCTGGATTCCCCCTGAACCGTCGCGGCCCATCAGGCCGCTTGGAACCTGTCCCGGTACTCCGTGCGCGCCGGCACGAACCATGCGGGCTCGGACACGTACCACCACAGGTTATCCAGGGCGTCTTGGGGATAAGCCTCGGCGAAGTTCTTTTTGGTCGCCTCGTCCAGGAGGTCGCTGGCCCCTTTGACCACGCTGTTGTAGCCGGTGGATTTGGCCATGATCGCGCCGGCCTCGGGGGTGTAGGCCCAGTTGATGAAGGCATAGGCCTGCTCGAGATTCTCCGCGTTCTTGACGATGCCAATGGAGTCCACCCAGGTCAGGGCCCCTTCCTTGGGTGCCATGTAGGAGACCGGTTTGCCCTCCTTTTTGAGAGTCAGGATCGGGCCGTCCCAGGTCTGGCCGATGGCGCAGGCGTTCTGGAGAAACGCCAGCTGATGGTCCTGGGCGTTGTTCCAGAACATCTTGACGTTTTGCTTGTGGGCGACGAGGAACTTCAGGATTTCATCATAGACCCGGCGCATCTTCTCCTCGGACCGATAGGTGTCGTACATCCGGTCGGAGGGCAGCCGGCCGGTGGCATCCAGATGGAGCCCCGCACCGATGAAGACCGAGTGGGGGCGGCAGGTGACCTTACCGACAAATTCAGGCGCCCACATCGTGCCGTAGGACAACTCGCCGTATTTGGGGGTGAGCAGCTCCGTGTTCCAGGCGATGGCTTCCGTTCCCCAGTCGTAGGGCAGCCCGACCCGCTTGCCACCGATCACGCCGCCGAGCTTTTTAGATTTCTCATAGAAGGCGGGTTCCAGATTGTTCAGGTTCGGTATCCGGCTCTCGTCGATTTCCCGGTACAATTCGTATTCCATGTGCAGTTCATACTCGGTCAGAGACGGCTGGGCGATATCGAACCCGCTGGCGCGGGCCGCCCGAAGCTTGTTCATGCACTCCTGATTGGTGCTGTAGTTGGTGACCTGCACCTTGATGCCGGTGGCCTTTTCAAAGGCCGCGATCACTTCGGGCTTGCTGTAGTCCGGCCATGTGAAGAGCTTCAACTCCCCTGACGAGGACCGGGCGTTGCGGATGAACCAGGGGCCCACGCCGGCCGCGGCGAAGGCGGCCGTCCCGGCCGCTGCCTGGTGGAGGAAGGTCCTTCGGGTGATGCCGGACGCTTCGGGGTGTTTTTTTTGCCTGCCGTTCATATCGCGCTCTCCTTGTTGATGTGTAAAAAGTGAAGGGGGGACAGACCGCCCCGCGGCGGTTCTGAAGCCGCGTCGGCGGCTGCTGCACCCCGTCACTTGGCTAGGGCCGGTGTGTTAGGGGATGATGAGTGGAAGAATAGAATTTGGTTGGCTGTCCAGGGCCTCCAGCGGCTGCCTGAAGCCGGCGGGCTTGCGGGGTTGGCGGGGGCATGCCGCGCCGACGTCTCGCGGCCAAGCCCCGCGGCTACCCGCCGACATGCGCCCTAAGCAGGGCGATTCCCATTTCGCGTGCCTTGAGGACCGTTTTGAGTTTGACCCCGCGCAGCTCCTCGCGGGTGTTCAGCAGGTTTTCCATGGCCGTGCGATACCGCAGATATTCTTCCTTGGCTGAGATGTGGGGCGTGACGGCCTCGGTGTGCAAAAAAGCGTCGATGGTCCGGTTCTTTCCGTTGCGGTTGCCCGCGGTCAGATCGACGCGGTCGTCGCCGCAGACCAGAAAACAGTGGATCATGGGCACGTAGGGCAGCAGAAAGGTATCCAGCAGCGCCTGGGTCCCGGTGACGAGGGCTTCGGTCATGGCGAAGATGCCGATGTGCTTGGCCACGGGCAGGCCCAGCTCCGATGCTAAAGCTGCGATGACGGCATGTTTGGTGGTGCAGCTGCCCTTTTCCTCCTTGAACAGAACCATCGGATCGTCGCGATCGGAGTTGTACCCGTAGGGCAGCCCCTGGACATAGGCGCAGGCGGCGTGAAAGCTCTGAACGCCGCGCGCCAGAAGGGCGGCCGCCATGGGGCCGGTGCCGTTGATCGATTTTTCAGGAAAGGTGTCGAAAGGGTTCATGCGCTGCGCTCCTTGAACTTCATCCCCCCCTTGCCTGCCGGTCGGCATCCCGACCGGACCGTGATCGTGCAGATCCTACCCCGGGAGTGTTAGGTCTTGATGAAGGCGCGCCGAAAAAAATGACCTTCCAGCTCCCCATCGCCGTTTCCGAAGCCGCACACAAAAAACAAACCCAGCGCTAATGCGGTTCTCACAGGCGGACCCTATGTTCACCGCCATCGCTGTTTTTGAAACCGCTTAGCCGAGGATTGCGCCATGACCGATTCGTCCCCAGCCGCCATCGAGATCGAGGCCGTGACTAAAACCTTTGGCTCCCGTCAGGCCCTGCGCAGGGTCAGCCTGCGAATCGCGGCCGGCGAAATGGTCGCTCTGATCGGACCTTCCGGGTCCGGGAAATCCACCCTGCTGCGGCATGTGTCGGGACTGCTGGCCGGCGACCGGGACTCGGGCAGCATTCGTATCTTCGGCCGCCAGGTTCAAAAAAACGGTTCGATATCCCCCGACGTCCGGCGTATCCGCTCCGAAGTCGGTTTCATCTTTCAGCAGTTCAATCTCGTGGGGCGCCTGCCGCTGTTGACCAACGTCATGGTCGGGATGCTGCCGCGGGTCGGCACCTGGCGAAGCCTGCTGGGCTGGTTCAGCCGGGAGGAAAAACGGCGCGCCATGGAGGCCCTGGACTGTGTGGGCCTGGCGGAATATGCCGCCCAGCGGGCCAGCACCCTTTCCGGCGGGCAGCAGCAGCGGGCGGCCATCGCCAGAGCGGTGGAGCAGCGCGCGCGCATCATTCTGGCCGACGAGCCGATCGCTTCGCTGGACCCCGAATCGGCCCGCATGGTGATGGAGTGCCTCACGGCCCTCAACCGCAACAACGGCGTGAGCGTCCTGGTGAGTTTGCACCAGGTTCAGTTTGCGCTTCAATACTGTCCCCGCTCCATCGCCATGAAAGAGGGGCGGATCGTGTTCGACGGGCCCAGCGAAGCGCTGACGGCCGCCGCGCTGCGCAATATTTACGGGTTGAAGTCGGCTGACTGCAACCTCGACGGCACCACACCCATAAAACTTGGTCTAACCGGTCACCGGCCGGTCTTGGCCGCCCGGGCCTGATCCCACGGCCGCGGCGCAAACCGGCCGCCACCCCTTTCCGATCCTCGGGGTTTGCCCATCAATCGCAATTTTGAAAGGAGAATAAGGAAATGAAAAGCGTTCTGCAGGCGTTGATCTTCGCTCTGATTGCCGTGCTGGCCTTTTCGGTCGGCACGCCCGCGGCGGCGGACGATCTCAAGGAAATCACCCTCGGCATCATCCCCACCGAGTCCAGCGCTTCCGCCATGACGGGCTTTGAGCCCTTCCGGGCCGATATGGAAAAGGCCCTGGGCATTCCGGTCAAGCTCTTCATGGCGCCGGATTACGCCGGCGTGATCGAGGCCATGCGCTTCAACAAGGTCCAGATCGCCTGGTTTGGCAACAAATCCGCCATCGAGGCCGTCAACCGCGCCGACGGCGAGGTGTTCGTGCAGACCGTGGACGTCACCGGCAACCCGGGCTACTGGTCGCTCATCGTGGTCCACAAGGACAGCCCCTTCCAGACCATCGAAGACATCATCCGCGACGGAAAGAACCTGACCTTCGGCAATGGCGACCCCAACAGCACATCCGGCTATCTCATTCCCACTTACTATATCTGGGGCCAGCACGGCATCGATCCGGCCAAGCACTTCAAGCTGGTGCGCAACGCCAACCATGAAACCAACCTGATGGCGGTGGCCAACAAGCAGGTGGACTTCGCCACCAACAATACCGAAAATTGGGACAAGTTCGCCAAGGCCCACCCCGACATGATCAAGAACGTGCGCATCATCTGGAAAAGCCCGCTGATTCCCAGCGATCCCATGGTGTGGCGCAAGGACCTCTCCAAAGAGTGGAAGAGCCGGATCAAGGGCTTTTTCCTGGCTTACGGCCGCATCGGCGCCGAGAAAGACAAGCAGCTGGCGGTGCTCAAGGGGATGAGCTCCGGGTGGGCCCCCTTCCCGGACTCCTCCAACCATCAGCTGCTGCCGATCATGGAGATTAACTTTGCCAAGGACAAGATGAAAATCCAGAACAGCGACGCCATGGCCGCCGAGGCGAAGACCCAGAAAATGGCCGAAATCGACCAGCACCTGGCGGAGATCCAGTCCTACAGCAAGCTCGTCGAGAAGTTCAATTAACCACCACCCCGCGGGAGCTCACCCCTTTCGGGGAGCTCCCGCAATAGCCAGGCAATAAAAATATCATGACCACTGCCAGTCACCCGTTGGAGATCCCGGAAATCACGCTGGGCCGCAAGCTGCTGCGTCTGCTGGGTTGGCTGGCCTTCGCAGCCCTGCTGATGTGGGCCTGGCAGGGGGCCGAAATGCGGCCGCTGGATCTGGTGACCTACCGCGGCAACATGGCCGCCTACCTGGCCGGGTTCCTGTCGCCGGATTTTACCGAATGGCGCCAGTACCTGCACCACACCATCGTGACAATTCAGATCGCCGTTTGGGGCAGTCTGCTGGCGGTGGCGGTCGCCGTGCCCTTGGGGCTGCTTTCGGCCGCCAACGTGGCCCCGCTGTGGGTGCACCAGCCGGTGCGGCGCTTGATGGATGCCTGCCGTTCGATCAACGAGATGATCTTTGCCATGCTCTTCATCAGCGCGGTCGGCCTTGGGCCCTTTGCCGGTGTGCTGGCTCTGTTCATGCACACCCTGGGCACGCTGGCCAAACTCTTCTCTGAAGCGGTGGAGGCCATCGACCCCCAGCCGGTTGAGGGCATCCGGGCCACCGGCGCCAGCAAGTTGCAGGAGATCGCTTACGGGATCATTCCCCAGGTGGTGCCGCTGTGGATTTCCTACTCCCTCTATCGTTTCGAATCCAACGTCCGCTCGGCCAGCGTCGTCGGCATGGTGGGCGCCGGCGGGATCGGCATGCTGCTGTGGGACGCCATTCGCAGCTTCAATTACGCGGCCACCGCCGCCATGCTCATCATTTTGGTGGTGGTGGTGAGCCTGCTGGATCTCGGGTCGGCCTATGTGCGCAAAAAATTCATCTGAAACCGCTTTAAAAACGCCCCTTTCGCCGTCTTCCGCTTCCCAACCCGCCATCCGCCCGGCCACCCTTGCCGATGCCCATGAAATCGCGGCGCTCCTCGGCGAGCTGGACTACCCCAGCCCCGCCGGCCGCGTCCGCCTGCGGCTGGAGGCCATTTTGGACCGCGATGACTACCGGGTCCTGGTGGCCGAAGGTGATCGTGGCCTGGCGGGTGTGATCAGCGTCTGTTGGGGGCTTTGTCTGGAACAGGACGGTCGCTGGGGGCAGATCCTGGCCCTGGTGGTGACCGCGCCGGAACGCGGCAAAGGGCTCGGCGCGCGGCTGCTCGCCCATGCCGAGGCCTGGCTGCGCGCGGCGCCGGTGGCGCGGATCATCGTCACCAGCAGCCAGCGGCGCACGGCGGCACATCGTTTCTATCAAAACCGCGGCTACCGCGCCGACGGCCAGCGCTTCGTCAAGACTCCAGGGGAGGCCGGCGGCGTCCCGCTTCAGATGGACAACAGCGGCCTCAGCGCGGCCAGGATTTCCGGTGCGCCGGCCAGGACCCGCCACTGATCGGGCTGGGTTTCCACGGCCTCCAGACAGCCGCCCGCCTCTTCCAGCAGGATTTTACCCGCCGCGAAATCCCACTGCTTGATACCCTCGTAGATCACGCCCCCCAAAAAGCCTGCCGCCGCATAGGCCAGTTCCGCCGCGGCCGCCCCCAGGCAGCGCCCCTTGCGCACCTGCGGCAGCAGCGCCGCGAGCCTCCGGGTCATGCAGTCCATGACTGCCGGCGTCTTGCCGAAGCTCAGCGAGACGACCGCCTCACGGGTGTCCGTCACCTGACAGGTCCGGATCGGCTGCTGATTTAAAGATGCGCCGCGGCCCGCCACTCCCACGAACATCTCATCGCTGCAGGGCATAAAAACCACCCCGGCCAGTGGTCTGCCATGGGGTCCCGCTTTTTCTGCCTCTCCTTCGGGGGCGTCATCGCCGTTGAGGAAACAAGCGATCGAAACGCAGAAAAACGGCAGCCCGTGCCAGAAGTTGACCGTGCCGTCCAGGGGGTCGATGACCCACCGGCAGGCGCCGTCGCCCGGCAACTCCCCGCGCTCTTCGGTGAGGATCGCATGGTCGGGAAAGGAGTCTCTGATGGTCTCAACGATGGCCTCTTCGCAGTCCCGGTCGGTGCGGGTCTTGACGTCATGAAGCAGGCGCGTGCACTCTACCGGGGCGTTGCGGAAATCCCGCAGCTGGATCTGGCCGGCGCGTCGGGCGGCCGCCAGCGCCGTTGCCACAACGGGTTTGGCCAAGTCGGCCGACAAGCGTGCGACGGCCGAGGACGGGGCTTTGGGGGCCATTTCGTCTCCTTTGGGTAGGTTATTTGCCGACGCCGAAGACCTCGCGGCCGGCCACGAAGGTGCGGACCACCTCGGCCACGCGGCCGTGGTCCTCGACGATGACCAGATCGGCGGCTTTGCCGGTTTCGATGGCGCCGGTCAGGTGGTCCAGGCCTGCGGCGCGGGCCGGGTTGAGGGAGATCATGCGCACGGCCGCGGGCAGATCGAGGATCTTTTCGCGGTGGAGTTGAAGGGCGGCGTGCAGCAGGGACATGGGGGCGTAGTCCGAGCACAGGATGTCCCCCAGCCCGGCGCCGATGGCCTCGCGCCCGGAAAGGTTGCCGGTCAGCGAAGCACCGCGCAGGACGTTGGGAGAGCCCAGGGAGATCAGCATGCCGTGGGCGCGGGCTGCCCGGGCGGCCTCCAGGTTGACCGGAAACTCCGCCAGCGTGACCCCCAGTCGGCCGACGGCGTCCACCTTGTGACTGGAATCGTCGTCATGGCTGGCCATGCGGATGCCGTTTTCCCGGCAGAGTCCGGCCAGCAGCTCCAGGCCGGGCCAATCGATGCGGCGACTGGCGTTCAAGCGGCGCGCGATGAGCCGATCCACGTGCTCGGCCGACAGGCCGCGGGCCTTGGCGTAGTAGGCCCGAAAATGCGCCACATCGGAGAACTGGCCCTGGCCGGGGGTGTGGTCCATGAGGGAGAAGAGGTGGATCAAGCCCTGGCGGATGAGTCGCTTCAAATGGGGCAAGCCTTCGGCGTTGGTGATCTCGTAGCGTGCATGGACGTAGGTCCGCGCGCGGAATTCTCTTTTCAGATCCTGCAGGTGGTGGACTAGAAAATCGGTCATTTCCGCATTGCGGAAGGTGGGCTGTTCATCGCTGCTCAGAAAGCAGAGGCAGTGGAAAATGGCCGTCACCCCGCAGGCCACCAGCTGCCTGTCCAACTCGTGGAGGGCGACGTCGACGGGAAAGCGGCCGCCCGGCCGGGGCTGGATGGCGTTTTCGATGACGTCGCTGTGGATGTCGATGAAACCCGGCAGCAGCAGGCGGCCCTGGCCGTCGATATCCACCGCGGCGGCCGCCGGACTGGGTCGGGTGGTGATGTCGTCGATGATGCCCCGGGACACTACGACGGTGGCCCCGGGCAGGACCTCGCCGGGCGTGACGACCCGGACGTTGCGGATGATCGTGTCCGGGGTGGCGGTCTTGTTGCGCATCATACGTGGGGCTCCTTCGCCGGCATGGCATAAACCGCGTCCATCAGGCGGTTCATAATGGATCGGTCATGGAAGATGGCGATCATGGTGGTGCCTTGGTGCTTCATCTCCATCAGCAGCTCCAGCACGACCCGCATGGCCTCGGGATCCAGGGAGGCCGTCGGCTCGTCCAGCAGCAGCAGACGCGGCGGGCGGATAACGGCCCTGGCCAGGTTGACCCGCTGCTTCTCCCCGCCGCTGAAGGTGGCCGGATAGGCATCGTGCAGGCGGGCGTCGATCTTGAGCCGCGCCAGGAGCGCGCCGGCCTGCTTGCGGGCCTCGGCCCGGGGCACCCCGGCATTCACCAGGGGCTCGGCCACCACGTCGCGCGCCGGAACCCGCGGCAGCACCGAGAGAAACTGGGTCACGTAGCCCATCTCCCCGCGCCGCAGGGTCAGTACCTGGTTCTCAGGCAGGTCGGTGAGACAAACGGGCCCAAAGGCTTCGGATTCGTAGGCGATGCTTCCTGAACAGGCCCGGTAGGTGCGGTAGATGCACTTGAGCACCGAACTTTTGCCGTATCCGCTGGGGCCGGCAAGGCCCATGGCGTTGCCGGCCGACACCGAAAATGAAACGCGCCGGAAGCCGATGATCTCTTTGCCGTTGAGGGCATGGGATACGAATCGTTTTTCCAGGTTTGCGACGTTCAGCATGGGGCCGCTCCGGGGCCTGAAAGGTGTTTCGCAGCGATTTTCAGAGCGCCGAATTCACCAGCAACTGGGTGTACGGGTGCTGGGGGTCTTCGAGGATCTGGTCCGACAGGCCGGACTCTACGATGGTGCCGAAGCGCATCACCAGGGTGCGGCTGGTCAGTAGACGGATCACCCCGAGGTCGTGGGAGACCACGATGGTGGCCACCCCCAGCTCCTGCTGCAGCGACCGGACCAGGTCCAGCACCCGGGCCTGGACCGAAACGTCCAGGCCGGTGGTCACCTCGTCCAGCAGCAGCAGCGCCGGACGGGTGGCGAGGGCCTTGGCGATTTGCACCCGCTGCTGCATGCCGCCGGAAAAATTCCGCGGCGGTTCGTTCATTCGCGCCACCGGCACCTCGGTTTGGGCCAGCAGGTTGGCGGCCCGCCGCTGCATTTTCCCCACATGGCGCCAGCCGGCCATCAGCAGCCGCTCGGCAATGTTGCCGCCGGCGCTGACCTTCAGGCGCAGGCCCATGCGGGCATTCTGGTAAACGATGCCCATGCGCTCGTTGCGGATCCGTCGCCGGTGGAAGGCGCTGAGGGCAAAGAGGTTTTGGGCGGGGTCGATTTGCAATTCGCCACCGGGAATCGGATTCCCGTTCAGGTTCAAATGAAATCGTCCTCCGGTGGGTTCGAAATCGAAATGCAGCAGGCGCACCACGGTGCTTTTGCCGGAGCCGCTTTCGCCGACGATGCCCAGCACTTCGTTAGGGTAGAGGTCGAAGGAGACCTCCCGGCAGGCCAGGACCGATCGGCAGCGGGGGCATTGGTTGACCCCCCGCACAGCCCCGGTGAGATCCAGGCACGCAGGGCATCCCGGGCCGTAGCGTTTGGTCAGATGGCGGACCTGGAGAACCGGCTTCACCCTCTTTTCTCCTCCGGCGACGGGGTTTCCCGGTCCCCCCTGCGGCGAATCTTGTCGCAAAAGGCGGTGTCCGAGCAGCTATAGACGCGCCGGCCTGTCTTATCGTCGACCACCTCGTCCAGAAAGGTTGTGGCGGCACCGCAGCGCTCGCAGCGCCGGCCGTCAAAGGCCTCGACCCGAAAAGCGAAGTCCTCGAAGGCCAAGGGTTCCACCCGGGTGTGGGGGGGGACGGCGTAAATCCGCTTTTCCCGGCCGGCGCAGAAGAGCAGCAGCGCTTCGCCCCGGTTCAGCTTGGGCACATCCCAGCGCGGAATGGGGCTGGGGTCCATGAGGTGGCGCCGGTTGACCATCACCGGGTAGCGCGCGCCCACGGTGATCGCCTTGAATTTCACGATGTCTTCGTAGAGGTAGAGCCACATGCGGCTGTAATCGGCCTCGGCATGCATCCGCCGGGTTGTGCGTTCCGACGGCTCCACCAGGCGCAGGGGCTCCGGGATGGGCACCTGAAAGACCAGCACCTGGTGGGGGCGGAGGGGCTCCTCGGGAATCCGGTGGCGGGTCTGGATCAGCGTGGCGGCGGCGGTGTCGGTGGTCAGGGCCGCGTCAGTCACGCGCTTGACAAACCTTTTGATGTTGACGGCGTTGACGCTGTCGTCGGCCCCCTGATCAATGACCTTGAGCACATCCTGCGGGCCGATGAGCGCCAGCGTCAACTGCAGACCGCCGGTTCCCCAGCCGCGGGCGATGGGCATTTCGCGCGAGCCGAAAGCCACTTGGCAACCGGGGATGGCCACGGCCTTGAGCAGCTTGCGCCGGATTTCGCGTTTGGCGCCCTCGTCCAGAAAGCCGTACGCATACCGGTCGCCCTCGGTGGGCAGGCGATCGCGCCAGTCGGCCGGCGGCGGCATCGGTTCAAGCGGCACGCTGAGGGTCATGAAAGGGGGTCCCGGGCCGATGTCTCTTCGGCCTGAATGTTTCGCAGCCGATCGAGTTCCGACTGAAAGGTGACGTAATGGGGCAGTTTGTAGTGATTGCAGAAGCCCATGGACTCGATGCCGTCCACATGGGTCAGCACAAACTCCTGGTCTTCGGACGGCGCTGCCGGCTCCGGGGCGGCGATGGCCCGGTCCAGGACGGCCATGGCGATGGCTTTGGTTTCGTTGTGGCCGAAACACAATCCGTAGCCGAGACTGAAGACCGCCGGCCCGCCGTCATCGGCGATGCGTGAGATGACCTCGGCCTCGGTCACCAGAATTTCGCCGATGGTCTCCACCACGCCGCTGACGGGGTTTTTGTAGGGCACCGGCAGGTACCCCACCCGCAGCTCACCGATCACCGGGTGGACCGACCCGTAGCCGCGCATGTTGGAGTAGGCCAGTGCCAGCATGCCGCCGGTTTCGCCCCGCGCAAGGCTTTGCAGCTGGGCGCTGCGCGCAGCCGGGAAGGTGAGGGCCTGGCGGGTGATATCCACCAGCGGCTCCTCCTTCCCGGAAGACGCCGGGCGGGGTGCCAGCAGGCCCTCGCGCCGCAGCATCTCGACCACCTTGGGAAAGCGCTCGGGAAGCGGCGCTAGCGGCGCGGTGTCTTTTAAAAGCTGCGCAACCGCCTCTCGCGTGCGGGCCGACGATTCCGCCTGCAAATCGAAATCCAGCAGCCGCAGGGTGTAGTCCGAGGTCGGGCCGAGGAGCTGCCCGCCGGGGATATCCTTGAAGGCCGCGGAAATGCGTCGGATCAGGCGCATGGCGTCGGTGGCGATGGGCTCGGCATACCCCAGGCGGGGGAGGGTGGTGCGGTAGGCGCGCAGGATGAAGGCGGCCTCCAAGGTGTCGCCGGCCGCCTGCTTGAAGGCCAGGGCCGCCAGATCCGGCGCGTAAAGCGACCCCTCGCCCATCACCCGGTCCACCGCAAAATGGAGCTGATCGCGGATCTGGGCCGGCTCCAGCAGATTGGAATCCCCGCCGGCGCGACGCACCAGGCTGAATTGCGCGGCATTTTCGATGGCGGCGGCCCCGCCTCTGACGGCCACATACCCCATTGTGTCACCCCACCTGAATGCGCGTTGAACGCGGCAGCCCCATCAACTCACCGCCCGGTCGCACAAAAAAGGCATCGACGCCCAGGGGGTAGTCGGCGTTGACGGTCATCAGCGCCTGGAACTCGGCCGGCGGGACTCCGGGCATCTCCGGCGGGATGCCGTCGGGCCGGGCGATGCCCGGCCCCCGGAGCCGCACCTGCAGGCGTTGCGAAGCGTCCGCCGCCCCGCCAGCCAGACAGTAGACCAGGGTCGCGCCCTCCTCGGGGGCTTCCAGCCGGCCATGTTTGGCGCGCGCCGCCGCCTCTTGACCGCGGGACCCGGCGATAAAAAGGTAGTCCGCCTTTTCCGGCACCTCGGGGCGCCCCTGGGTGGCCCCCACCAGGGCCGCCTGGAGGGCCCGGGCGTTGCCGCCGCCGATCACGCAAAGGCTCACCTCATGGTCCAGCAGACAGCCCCCCACGGCCAGGATCGCGGCGAAAGGCGCGGCGGCCTCGATGCCGCCCAACCGGACCAGACGGCCCGGCCGGCTCATGGCCTCCAGCAGGATGCGGAAGTTCTGCTGGTTTTTTAAGATCTCGGCATCCATCAAGGCCGCTTCTCCGGCGGGTCTCCCAGGGAGCCAAAGTCCACGGTCTCTTTTTTCATGGACGTGAAGCGCACCCGGGTGGCGGCGGCCAGCCGGGACATCCGCGCCTCCCGCTGGCCCTTGGTTTTCTCCAGGCGTTCGACCAGATCGCAGATCCATTCACGCATCGATGCCCCGCCTGCCTGCGCGGCGGCCTCAACCGCCGCCAGCAGCAGGGCGCGCTGTGGTTCCTCACCGCAGATCACGCCGCAGCCCACCTGCCCGTCGCAAACCACCTGGGCTTCGCTGACCAGCACTTCCCCCAGATGGAAGGACGTGTCGAACGGGTCGCGTGCGCTGGCCATCAGCAGGCCGGTGTGCGGCGCGCGCCGGATGCGGAAGCGCCCCGAAGCCCAGAGCCGGTCGAGGAGCGCCTCCACCTGGCCCGTCTCGGCCGCGGAGATCACCCTGAGCAGGCGCGTTTTGAGGTCCCCGGCGGCTTCGGGCATTCTGCGGCGGTCTCCGGCCCCCCCAGCTGCGGCGGGGGGATCAGGCGAAGGCTTCAAGAAATTGCTCCAGGTTCGAGAAGTGCTCAAAGCGCGCTTCCAGGGTTGCCCGGTTCCAGTCCCACCAGGCGATGCGCATCAGTTTGTCGACCACATCCTGGCTGAAACGCATCCGCAGGAAGCGGGCCGGCACCCCGGCCACCACCTGGTAGGGCGCCACATCCCGGGTCACCACCGCCCCGGCTGCCACCACCGCCCCGCTGCCGACCGTAACGCCGGCCATCACCTGGGCCCCGGCGCCGATCCAGACATCATGGCCGATGCGGCAGGATTGCCTGCGGCGCCACTGGAAAACCGCATCGTCATCGGTCCCCGCAAAGCCATACCGCCGTCGGCGGTAGGTGCAGTGATGTTGCGTCACCCGGTGCATGGGATGATTGCCAGGGTTGATGAAAACGTGGGAGGCAATCGAGCAGAACTTGCCTATTTCGGTGTAAATGACCACGCCATCGGATCCGGCCAGGTAGCTGTAATCCCCTAGCCGGGAGGCCAGCACCGTCCAGTTGGGTCCGATATCGGTATAGCCGCCGATTACGGAGCCGCGCACCTGGGCGGCGGCGTGCACCTGGGGCGCCGCATCGGCCGCCGCGACTTCGATATCCCCGAGGTCTTCTGCTGTTTCCATCATCCTTACTTCTCCTTTGAGACCACTATCCACGGCAAAGATTTGGCGGGGATTAGAATTGGGTTAGAAATTTGGTCAGGCCCGACCGATGTCGATCAAAGGCCGCTGCGGCCGAGGGTGACCACCAGCGGCCAGTCGGGTGCCGCCCGAACCTTCCGGGGCGGACCCCGCCGACTGCGGCCGCCCCTCGCCACAGGGCTTGAAAAAAAAACCGGCGGGGGCTAAAAGAGCCTACGGTAGTTGGCCGGCGCAATGGAAACGGGCCGCCGCCCCCCCTCTACCTTACATGCCGCTTTCGGAAAGGAACCTTTGCCGTGAGCATTTGGAAGGTGCCCGGCCCCATCGACCTGGCCGTGCTCAACCTCTCTTCCCGCAACACCCTGGTGGCGCACCTGGGCATCGAGATCAGCGCCGTGGGCGATGACTGGGTTCAGGCCAGCATGCCGGTGGACCACCGCACCCATCAGCCCATGGGGCTGCTGCACGGCGGGGCCTCGGTGGCCCTGGCGGAAACGGTGGGCAGCGTCGCGGCCAATCTGGCGGTGGCCCCCCCGCGGCGCTGCCTCGGCCTGGAGATCAACGCCAACCATATCCGCAGCGTCCAACGGGGGGTGGTCACGGCCGTCGCCCGGCCGATCCAGATTGGGCGCAGGATCCAGGTGTGGGACATTCGGATCGCCGACGCGGAGGACCGCACCGTCTGCGTCGCGCGTCTGACCATGGCGGTGGTCACCCCCCATTCAGCGGCCGACCCACCATCGGAACCGGTTTAGGCCCGCCGCTGGAAACCTTCAGCAGAGACCAGATCAAGGCTCGCATGGACCATTTTTCACAATTGACCCCCGATCGCTTTCTGCCGGCCCTGGAAGAGTCGCTGGGGACCCGGCTGACCGCACTTGCCCGCCCCCTCAACAGTTACGTCAACCGCGTCTATGAGGTCCAGACGCCGGACAAGACCGCCTACATCGCCAAATTCTACCGCTCCGGGCGCTGGTCCCAGGCCGCCTTGCAGGACGAGCACACCTTTATTCAGGACTGCGCCGAAATCGACATTCCGGTGGTCTGCCCGCTTCGGCTCAAAAACGGTGAAACGCTGGGGCGTTTGGGCGGGATTTTCTTTGCCGTCTTCCCCAAGCGGGGTGGGCGCGCCTTCGACATCGAGCGCGAGGAGAGCTGGGTGCGGGTGGGCACCCTGCTGGGCCGGCTGCACAACGCCGGCCAGAAAAGGCGGGCCGCCGCGCGGCTCGAGCTGACGCCGGAGGCCACCACCCGCCGTTATGCGGCCCAGCTGGTGGCAGAGGCGGTCACCGAATCCTACCGCCAGAAGTACGGCGACATTTGCGCGCGCATCATCGACGCCTTAACGCCCCGCTTCGAGGGGCTGGAATCCATCCGGCTGCACGGCGACTTTCATGCCGGCAACATCCTGCAGCGCCCCGGCGAGGGGTTGATGGTGATCGATTTCGACGACATGCTGAACGGCCCCGGCGTGCAGGACCTCTGGCTGCTCCTGCCCGACCACTATCCGGCCAGCGAACGCCACCTGCAGCTGCTGCTGACCGGCTACCGCCAGTTCCGCGCCCCGGACCACCGCTGGCCACTGCTGATCGAAGGGCTGCGGGCCATGCGCATGATCTACTTCACCGCCTGGTGCAGCCTGCAGCGCGGGGATTACCAGTTCCAAAGCAAGTTCCCCGACTGGGGCAGCGACCGCTTTTGGGCGCGGGAGGTCCAGGATTTGAGAACCCAGTACGCCTACATGCTGGAGGCGGCGGGCGGTTGAGGTCGGCAGGGAGGTGAAAGGGGGCTATGCAGCTTTTGAGAGTGCTCTTGATGCTGGCGGTTGCCGCCGCCAACGTTTCGTGTTCGGTCATTTCAAGCGGGATCCGGGCCGAGGCCGAACCCCGGGCGGCTTTTGGCGCGCTGCTGGAAAACCCCGACGCCTTCAGGGGCAAAACCGTGATCCTGGGCGGCTATATTCTCGATATCCGCGTCGACGGCGACCGCAACCTGCTGCGCGTGCTGCAGGCGCCGCTGATCATGCGCGACGAACCGGCGGTGCGCTCGGATTCCCAGGGCCGCTTCTGCCTCGTGCAGCAGGGGTTTTTGGAGCCCGAAATTTTCCAGCCGGGCCGCAAGATCACCGTCGCCGGAAGGGTGATGGGGATGGAGGCGACGCCCCACGGCCCCTGCCTGACCCTTGAAGCCCGCGAAATCCATCTGTGGCAGGTCAACCCCTACCGTGATCTGCCCTACTACCACTACGACGAGTGGGATTATCCGTTCTTCATCCGCCGCCGTTTTCGCGGCTATCATGACCGCTGAGGGCCGCGCCGCGGCGGTTCGCCTGCGCCCCCGGCGGGACCGCTGCACCCCCTGTGCGTCTGCCGGCGGCTGAAGCCCGCGGTTCTGATTCCCCTCGCCTTCGGCCGGAGCTGCCGGCCCGTCCATTTGGACTTGACATCGGCCTTCGCCTGTCGATATTGACACCGGGTGCCGGGAACCCGCCCACGGCAGGCGGGCTCCACGGCCATGTCGGGATCAATGCAAGCGAAAGGAATACGAGCGGCCTGGCCCCCGTGCGCCAAGCCCTGTTATGGAACCCACCGCATCCAAAGCAATCCAGGCGCCGCATCCGCAGGTGAAGATCCGCGAGATGGAAATCGACGACATCGCCAAAATCTTTCACCTCGGCGAGCAGCTCTTCGAAGCCGGCAGCATGCCCAATCTCTACCGGACCTGGGACGAGTTCGAGGTCACCGAACTCTACAACAGCGACACCGAAAACTGTCTGGTGGCCGAACTGGACGGTGAGCTGATCGGCTTTGCCCTGGGCACGACGATTTCCAAATCCAATTCCGCCTGGAAATACGGCCATCTGGTATGGCTGGGGGTCGATCCGCGCTGCCAGCGGCTGGGTGTCGCCGAGAAGCTCTTTTTCCGCTTCCGCAGCATCATGCGCCGGCAGGGCGTGCGGATGCTGATCGTGGACACCCAGGCCGAGAACCTCTCGGCCCTGCGTTTTTTTCGCAAAATGGGGTTCGGCAACCCCAGCCAGCACATCTACCTGTCGCTGAACATGGGGGGCAGCCAGCATGCCCGCAAGAAACCAACCGCCTGACCCGCCGGGTGCAGACCGGATGCCGCCCCCGGCGGAAGCCTTTCAACCCCGCCGGCTGCGCCGGCTGCTGGGTCGGCTGATCGACATCTACAGCCCGTCGGGCAAAGAGGGCGACATCCTGGCGTTTATCCACGGCTATCTCAAACGCCGGGGGCTGCCGGTGGAGCGCCAGGAGGTGGACGAACACCGCTGCAACCTGCTGGTGCTGCCCGTCGGGGCGGCGCCGCGACTGGTGATGCTGGGGCATGTGGACACCGTTCCGGCCTACGATCTGGACCATTTCGCCAGCGTGGAGACCGATGGCCGCATTCGCGGGCTGGGGGCCGCCGACATGAAGGGTGGTTGTGCGGCCATGATCGAGGCTTTCGTGGCCTTCCTTGAAAAAAGCGGTGGGATGCCCCCGGCCGCCCTGGCCCTGGTGGTGGGCGAGGAGGAGGACGGCGACGGGGCCGCGCGCCTCATCCGCGACCACCATTTCCCCTGGGCGGTCATCGGGGAGCCCACCGATCTCACCCCCTGCCTGAGCCACAGCGGCTATCTCGAACTCCAGGTGCGCACCCGGGGCAGGCGCCGGCATGCCTCCCTTTCCAGCCGCAACGAGAATGCCGTGGCCGCGATGCTGACCGCCATCCTGGCGATGACCCGCTATCTGGAGCAGGCCCAGCCCGATATCGTCTACAACATCCGCGACCTGTTCAGCGCCCGGGCCGGTTTCGTCGTTCCGGAGCGCTGCGAGGCCTGGCTCGATCTGCACCTGCCGCCGTCGGCGGCGATTGCCGAGGTGGCCGCCGACCTGGAGGGGATTTTCTGCCAGAGCGGGGGCAATTGCAACGGCGGCCAGCGGGATTTTCGCATCACCACCATTGATGCCGGCTACAGCCTGCCCCACAAGGGACCGGTGGCCGAGACCCTGGCGGCGATCCTCGCGGCCCGCGGCCTGCCCGCCGAGCCCAGGGTCTTTCGCAGCCATTCCGACGCCAACCAGATCTGGGCCGCCGGGATCAAACCCGTTCTCTTGGGCCCCGGCCGGCTGGAGCAGGCCCACGTCCCCGAGGAGTCGGTCTCTTTTGGGAAGGTCTGCCAGGCGGCCGCCATTTACCACGATATCCTGACCGCCGCCGCCGCCGGCCGCTGGTAGGCGCGGCCCGCAGGCTGCCGGGCGCCTTCCGCCCGCGGTGGTGAACCATTTGCCTGGAGCGCCATGACGCCTGCCGTACCCTCTATGAGGAAGACACCATGAAACCCTCCCCGATTGTGCGCCAGATCACCCTGGGCGAATATCAGGTGAACACCTACCTGGTGGGCTGTCCCCAGACCCGTGAAGCGGTGGTGATCGACCCTGCCGGCGAACCCCAGACCATCATCCGCCAGGCGGCCGCGGACGGCCTCACGATTCGCCTGATCCTCAACACCCACGGACATGCCGATCACGTTGCCGCCAACCGAGAGCTCAAGGCCCTGCTCAAAGTGCCGACGGGCCTGCATGAGGCCGACGCCCGGTTTTTTGCGGACCCCGCAATCAGGGCCCGCACGGAAGCGGAGCTGGGGCTGCCCGCGCCCGACCCGGCCGACTTCACCTTCGTCGACGGGGAGCGGCTGAAGGTGGGCACCCTCGAAATCGAGGTGCTGCACACCCCCGGCCACACCCCCGGTTCGGTCTGCTTTCGGGTGGCGGACAACCTCTTCACCGGGGACACCCTGTTCGTGGGGGACGTGGGCCGCACCGACCTGACCGGCGGCTCCCTGGAGACCCTCCTGAAATCGCTGGAAACCAAGATCATCGGCCTTCCGCCGGAAACCGTGGTGTGGCCGGGGCACCCCTACGGCGACACCCCCAGCTCCACCATCGCCCGGGAGCGGGAAGAAAACCCCTACATCACCGATTTCATCCTGGCGCCCTGAGCCGCTCCCCCACCTGGAAAGCCGGACCCTTGCCACCGATCCGCGGGTCGTTTTTGGAGCCGGCTGTTGGCGCAAGCTTCATTACCCAAAGAAAAAAAATAAAAAGGTAATATTTTTAATTCTTTTTTTATATATTGACATGAAGGCTGCGGTCATTAACTTTGGGTTCAAAAGAAACCGATATACGGGGCTGGCGCCCCACGAACAAGGAGGTATCGCATGAACCTGGTAAAATGGAATCCCTATGATGAGATGACTGGCCTTCGGCACCGCTTCAACCGGCTTTTGGAACCGCGCCTGCCGTCCCTCTGGAACCTGGAAGCGACGGCGGCCGAAAGCTGGCGCCCGGTGGTGGACGTCTATGAGCAAGACGACGCCTACATCATCAAGGCCGAACTGCCCGGCGTCGAGAAAAAGGACATCAGCGTTGAACTGAAGGGTCGCACCCTGGTGGTCAAAGGCGAACGCACCTCGGAAAACGAGGTCAAGGAGGGCCATTACTATCGTCGCGAGCGGACCTTCGGCAAATTCCAGCGGGCCTTCAGCCTTCCCGAAGCGCTGGAGACCGACAAGATCAAGGCCGAATTCAAGGACGGCGTACTCAGACTCACGGTTCCCAAGCGTGAAGAGGTCAAACCCAAGCAGGTGACGGTGCACTGATCCGCGGGGTGGCCGCCGATCAGGTTCTTTCCCGGTCCGGGGCGGTCGAAAGACCGCCCCGCATCTTTTTGGGGCTTTGGCAACCCCCAAAACCCGTCCCGACATGCCACCGCAAAAATCCAGATCCAACCGCTTGACAACCCCCCCATCGTGCTTAAAAGTTATCTCGCTCCGCGCAGGTCGGAGGATCTTGTTGCGATGCGCCTTGCTGCGTCGAAACTTGCGGGGTGCGCCCCAAGCGACCCTCAACCTTTTTCTCACTCACTTTTCACAGGAGGTTCAACACCCATGAAGATCAAACCTTTGAATGACCGCATCCTGGTTCGTAGACTCGAGGAGGAACAGAAGACCGCCGGCGGTATCATCATTCCGGACACGGCCAAGGAAAAACCCCAGCAGGGCGAGGTTGTGGCTGCCGGTCCGGGCCGGATGAACGACGACGGCAAGCGAACGCCCTCGGAGGTCAAGGTCGGTGATCGGGTTCTGTTCTCCAAGTATGCCGGCACCGAAATCAAGGTGGACGGTGTCGAGCATCTGTTCATGAAGGAAGACGACATCCTGGGAATTCTCGGGTAAGCATAGAAGGAGGGTCCAATGCCTGCAAAAATGTTAGCTTACAGCTCAAAGGCCCGTGAGCACATGCTCAAGGGCGTCAACACCCTGGCGGATGCCGTCAAGGTCACGCTGGGCCCCAAGGGCCGCAACGTGGTGCTGGAAAAGTCCTTCGGCTCGCCGCTGGTGACCAAGGACGGCGTCACCGTCGCCAAGGAGATCGAACTGGCAGAAAAGTTCGAGAACATGGGCGCCCAGATGGTCAAGGAGGTCGCCAGCAAGACCAGCGATGTCGCCGGCGACGGCACCACCACAGCCACCGTCCTGGCCCAGGCGATCTACTCCGAGGGGCAGAAGCTGGTGGCCGCCGGTGCCAACCCGATGGCCATCAAGCGGGGCATTGAAAAAGGGGTGGCCGTTGTCGTGGCGGACCTTAAAAGACTGGCCAAGCCCACCAAGGACAAATCCGAGATCGCCCAGGTGGGGTCGATTTCGGCCAACAACGACGCCATGATCGGCAACCTGATCTCCGAGGCCATGGAGAAAGTCGGCAAGGAAGGCGTGATCACCGTCGAAGAGGCCAAGGGGATGGATACTTCCCTGGAGATCGTGGAGGGCATGCAGTTCGACCGTGGCTACATCTCGCCCTATTTCGTGACCGACGCTGAAAAGATGCAGGTCTCCCTGGAGGAGCCCTACATCCTGCTCAACGAGAAGAAAATCTCCAACATGAAGGACATGCTGCCGCTGCTGGAGCAGGTGGCCAAATCCGGCAAGCCGCTCTTGATCGTGGCCGAGGATGTCGACGGCGAAGCCCTGGCCACCCTGATAGTCAACAAACTGCGCGGCACGCTGCACGTCGCGGCGGTCAAGGCCCCCGGTTTCGGCGACCGGCGCAAGGCCATGCTGCAGGATATCGCGGTGCTCTGCGGCGGCCAGGTGATCTCGGAGGACATCGGGGTCAAACTGGAAAACGTGACCCTCAACGACCTGGGGCGCTGCAAAAACGTGAAGATCGACAAGGACAACACCACCATCGTCGACGGCGCCGGCAGCCGCGCCGACCTGGAGGCCCGCATGCGCCAGATCCGGGCCCAGATCGAGGAAACCACCTCCGACTACGACCGCGAAAAGCTCCAGGAGCGCCTGGCCAAGCTGGTCGGCGGCGTGGCTGTAATCAACATCGGGGCGGCTACCGAGACCGAGATGAAAGAGAAGAAAGCACGCGTCGAGGACGCTCTCAATGCCACCCGGGCGGCCGTCGAGGAGGGGGTCGTGCCCGGCGGGGGAGTGGCCCTGGTGAGCTGCATCCCGGCCCTGGATAAGGCTGAGGCCAGCGGCGAGGAGAAAAACGGCATCGAACTGCTGCGGCGCGCCCTCCAGGAGCCCCTGCGCCAGATCGCCATCAATGCCGGCTTTGAGGGCTCGGTGGTGGTCAACCAGGTGCTGGACGGCAAGGACGATTTCGGTTTCAACGCCGAAACCGGGCAGTTTGAAAACCTCGTGGCCGCCGGCGTGATCGATCCGGCCAAGGTGGTGCGCTTCGCCCTTCAGAACGCCGCTTCGGTGACCGGCCTGATGCTGACCACCGAGGCCATGATCACCGAAAAGCCCCAAAAGAAGAAGGCCGCCCCCGCGGCCTCCGAGATGGACGAAGACATGTATTAACCGATCGCACACCGGCGGGCGGGACCCGGTTCTCGCCCGCCGGCAAGCTTCTCTGCCCCGCCTTTTCTAGTCATCCCTTTTTCGCAATGATCACCATTTGATCCACAACGCCACGGGGCGGCAGCACCTCCAGCACCTGGAATCCCGACCAATTTTGGCGAATCCAGGACTCTGGAACCACCGCTTCCCCATAGAAATCAGCCTCCAAAGGGCCGCCACCACCCGTAGGCGCATAGCAGAAGCGCCCCGCGGAATAGTCCGCAAGCGCTTTGTCCGCATCGGGAAACGCGTCGGTGGCAAGCATGGATTGGCGCAGGCCGCGGGACTTTCCCTGTTCCCGCTTTTCAGCGAGCAACCGCAAAAAATTCGCGCTGCGCGTCGTAACCACCAGCAATCCCCCTGGTCGAAGCAGCCGCCGGAACTCGGCAACCCAAGCCAAATGCGCCTTTTCGGACAAGTGCGAAAACACGGAATAGAGGTAGGTTACGTCAAAGCTATTGCTCGCATAAGCCGTTTCCGGCAACGGGGAAATTGTTCGAAACTCGCACCAGCGGTTGTCGCGTTTGGCGACCGCCACAATCTCCGCCCAGCAGTCGCAGCCACGCAGTTGGCAATGGGGGATGTCGCGCATGAAGAAGCGTAAAATGCGCCCCCAGCCACAGCCAAAATCCAACAGCTCAAGTTCCGCAAGCGGCCTCTGTATATAGCGTCCTGCCGCCCGCGCAACAATTCCTCGGAACGCCATTGCCTGGCGAAACGTCCGTTCCCCGGCATCGCCCGTCCAATTACGCCGATGGTACGGCGAAGGAATCCCAGGCACCAGCCCGCGCGCCTCCTGACCCAATTCCGCAGAATGCACCAAGGTCCAGTAGAAGAACCCGTCGTGCATGCCTCCCAGAAATGACAGGGGAGTCGCACGCTCATCGGTTTTGGCAAGCTTGTCCAGGTAGGCGGCTTCATAGAACGGGTAGCGGCACTGCCGAAACGGCGCGCTCAAAAGACGCCAATAGCCTCTTACAATCGTTTTCAACCGCATGAGAGGTTCGAATCTCCCTTTGTCCGATCAGTATCCGCTGGGTAGCTGCAAGTCGCCCCTTCCGCAAATACCCAAGGCCTGATGAAGCAGTAAAAAGTCAAAAACCAGGCGGTTTCGAAAAAAGTTCAATTTCAAGGCGCGCAAATCTCGAGGAGTGAGGGGTACTTATGTACGCCGCAGCGACTTCGAGGTGAAGCGCAACGCAGAAAGTGGACTTTTTGCGGAATCGCCAAGGCCTTATGCACAGCGGGCTAAGGCCGAGGCCCTTTCACCCGTAAGTGCAGCATACCCCAATACCACGTCAATCCAAACCCGTTCAACACCCGGAAAGCGCGGGCGCCTGCACGAGCTTGCAGCTTGCAGTTCGCAGGGTGTCCCGCTGCCTCTCATCCGCTCGCATATGATATTTCCGTCTGTGGGTGACGCGTTGTTGCCGCCTCGACCTCGAGCCGCGGAGACAAGGCCGGGGATGAAGGCCCCTGCCAAGTGCAATTTGATTGAGATTTAGATCGATAAGCGCTATCATATGACCGTCTTTTTGGCGCGGCCGCTCGGCCTCGGGTTGGGGTTGATGGGTTCGGCGGCACTTTCCACCCGGATTTGTGGAGTGAAAATGATCCCTTTCCAAAGAGGCCATTTAATCCGCTTAATGCTCTTGTGCATCACCTGCTGTTTCGGGGCGCTGGCAACTCCAGCCGCAGCCGTCAGGCCGGTACCGTCCAACCTGTTCAGCAGCGGCGACTCGATGGGTGAAGGTATCGCCGCCGACGGCGTCATCGGGTCAACCCGGCATGATATGGTGTGGTCCACCGGCTACAACCGCAACGACGTTGTTTACAGTCTGAACGAGCGCTTTGAGGATAAGGACCCGGACGGGTATTACCAGAACAATGCCGAACGGGATGCCATTTTCAACCACGCCGTAAGTGGTGCCAAAATGGACGACTTCAAGGGGCAAGCCGATGAAATTGTTGCCGCTGCCGGCGCGACGCCCTCCGGGAAGGCGGGCATGATCACCCTGCTTATGGGCAATAACGATGTTTGCGCAGACAGCCTGGCGGATATGACACCACCTGAACAATTCGAACGTTTCTACCGCGACGGCCTTGATGTGTTGGCATCATCGGAGGCTACCCGGAGGGCCTATATCCACGTCTCCAGTATTCCTGCGATCTATTGGCTCTGGTATGTCAAACGTGCAGACAACTGGTGCCGGGTCGTTGCCTGGCCTTTCGTTCCGTGCCAGAATCTTTTAAATGATCCCGACGATGACTGCGGAAGCGGGGGCTCCAGCCAGGACCCCGACACCATCCATGAGGATGACGGCCCCAACTGCCGACGGAGGAAAGAATTTCATGCGAAAATTCGGGATATTTACAACCCCATCCTCAAGAACGTCCTGCAGGAATACATCAACGACGGGCGCCTCCCCAATGCGTATTTCGTGGATATATTCGACATCCGATTCGAAGCGCTGCACGTCAACGACGGTGACTGCTTTCACCCGAGTGTCGAAGGGCAAAAGGCCTTAGCCGAAAATCAGTGGTGCGGCTCGCCCTGGCGTCTGGTGGATCCGTTTTGCGGGCCGCCGCCAGCAACCCCCTGGATACCCCTGCTGCTGCTTGACGGTGCAAGCCCTTGATCTCACCTTCCCGGGGCCTTGGGGTGTATGGCGAAGGTACAAGTGATTTTTCCGGTTGCCAGGTAGCAATGGGAGGCTGTTATGCAGAAAGTTCCTGCCATCATAACCGTATTTACGCTGTTTTGCTTTCTTGCCAGCGCTCCTTTGGCAGAGCAAGGCGTGATCGTTATGGAAAGCGGTTTGAAATACGAGGATCTGGTGGTGGGTTCCGGCCCGGAGGCAGGCGTTGGCAATATAGCCGTGATCCACCTAAAGGGATGGCTGGACGGCAATGGCCAAAGGGGAGCGGGATTTATCGACTCAAAAGAACGTGGCAAGCCGGTATCGTTTAAAATCGGCACTTCACACGTCATGAAGGCTTGGAACGAAGGCATACCCGGCATGAGAGTCGGAGGCAAGCGCCGGCTGATGGTCCCCTCCCACCTGGGGTATGGAGCTAAAGGCGCCGGCGAACATGTTCCCCCGAATGCGGACTTGATCATCGAGGTGGAGCTGTTGGAGGTCAGATAATTCAAGGATCCCGCGGGCCGCTGCGATATTTTTCATTGGAGGAGCTCATCATCCGATGTTTACCGGTCCGTCAGTTTTGTCCATCGTCAAGCAGCAGCAAGGGGACGTTGGGCAGCGGGGCCTTGAATGGCAACTTTAGGGTGACCACAACGGCGGCATGATCTGAGACCGTTGGCGATACCCCGTTGGGTGCGTTGGGATTGAAAACCACCTGGCTGTGAAGGGGAGTCCCGAAACCACGCGCAAAGATGTAATCGATCCGCCGCGCGTTGCTGCCGTTCAGGTCTGAAACGCCCACCGTACAGTGTTCGTCAGCATTTTTTTCATCCTCACACAGCGTTTCCAAGGTCTCCTTTCCGCCCGCTGCCGCGATGATGTGGTCGGCATAGGCGTCGGTAAACCCCTCGGCAAGAACTCTTTCGTAAAGGAATCTCTCATCGCCGTCGTTGTCAAAGAGATCGAAATTCATATCGCCCCCCAAAACGGTCGGTCGTGGAGCGCCGCTATTGTTTTTAAACTTATTTATGAAATTGAAAACCGTATCGAGTTGATCTTCACGGTCCGCAAGGTTGCAGCGGGCGCAAAGATGGGTATTGAACACATCGATTTCGCCGAAACCAGGTATAACCAGACGCGTCATCAACACCCTGCGGGCAAGCTTTACCTCAAAGCCCATGAACTCCTCTTCGGTTACTCCCGGGAGCCCGTGGTCGTCGCTGAATTCTATGTCAAAACGGCTCAAAATGGCGTTGGCCAGACTCAGTAAGTTTGGCACCCCGGTTTCAAAAGCGGATCGCGAAAAATACTTCAGCCTGTGCTCATCACGCAGGATGTCCCTGAGGTCTACGGCACTGTTTCTGGTATTGACCAGCTCACCGCCCACCACCTCCTGCAGCAACAGGACATCCACGTGGTTGGCGGCCACGTAGTCGGCGATTCTCCTGAGTCTTTTATTACGATCGTCAACCTCTGAAAACAGCAAGTTGAGTGTCATGAACTTCACGCTTTTAATTTTGGCGCTCCCCGTTTCCTGGGCCATACCCGTTCCGGGGTACGATCCAAAAAGGGCCAGCATCAAAAATACAAAAGCGAAAACAGACCAAGACGACCTTGTCATTTTACCCAATCGGTTCATAATCTGGCTCCTTCTGGACACCTCAACCCGCCGGCCGGCGGTTTTCAGCCGTTTTGCAGCCGCCTTTCGGCCAGCAGCAGGGCGGTGATGGTTTTGGCGTCCTGGATCTCGCCGCTTAAGACCATCTCCACGGCCCGGGGCAGGGGGGTCGGGTGGACGGAAAGCAGTTCGTCGGCATCCAGATCCTGGGCCGACGGTGTCAGGCCCGAGGCCAGAAAGAGGTGGATGCGCTCATCGGCGTAGCCCGGCAGGGGGGTGATTTCCCCGAGCTTTTCGAAATCCCGGGCGGTGTAGCCGGTTTCCTCGGTCAGCTCGCGGCGGGCGCAGGCCTCCACGCTTTCCTGGGGATCCAGGGTCCCGGCCGGTATTTCCCAGATCCAGCCGCCCACGGCATGCCGGTACTGGCGCAGCAGCAGGACGGTTTTTTCGTCCAGGAGCGCCACGATGGCCGCGGCCCCGGGGTGGCGGATGACATCGATATCCACGCGGACCCCGTTTGACAGGGTAATATTCTCGGTGACCAGCCTGAACACCCGGCCGCGGTGAACCGGGGTGATGCGGTTGACGGTGGCGTTCACAGGCGACTCCTTTCGGCTGTCGGTGGGGTGCAATCGCTATCTCGGCGGCCCGGGGAGCGACTATAGAGCCAAAGGCGGTTGTTGTCAAAAGCGGGGCCGGCGCGTTTTGGGCCCGCCGCTCGAGCCGGCGGCCCGCATCCCTCGGGGGCTGCCGGAAAGGCCGGAAAGGAGGGTTGGGTGAGTCGATTTCTGCTGGTGGATATCGGGGCCGGAACCATGGATGTGCTCTACCGTGACGATGATGCCGGCCTGACCTACAAGGCGGTGGTCAAATCGCCGGTTCTGGCGGTGGCTGAAGCGCTCCGGGCGCTGCCCGGGGATTTGCTCGTGGATGGCGTCGAGATGGGCGGCGGCAGCGTCGCCGCCGTCCTCAAAGAGCGCGCCCGCCAGGCGGTGGTGGTGATGACGGCCGCCGCCGCGGCCACCGTTCACCACGACCGGCGGCGGGTGGAGGCGGCCGGCATCCGGGTCATCGCCGACGCCGAGCTGCCCGTCGTGGCGGCCGAGGGGCGGTGGCAGCGGCTGACCCTGGGGGACCTGGACCCCGGCCGTTTGCGCCGGATCGTCACGGGCTTCGGCGTGCCCTTCGAATTCGACGTTGTGGGGGTCTGCGCCCAGGATCACGGGGTGGCGCCCGCCGGCGTTTCCCACCTGGACTACCGCCACCGCCTCTTTCGCGAGGCGCTGACCCACCAGCCCACGCCCCACAGCCTGCTCCATTCGGCGGCGGATGTGCCGCAAACGATGAACCGCCTGCGGGCCCTGGCGCACAGTGCCCAGAGGCTGCCGGCGGTCGAGGTCTACGTGATGGACAGCGGCATGGCGGCGATTCTGGGGGCCAGCCTGGACGCCCAGGCCCGTGGCCGGGACCCGATTCTGGTGCTGGACGTGGCCACCTCCCACACTGTCGGCGCCGCTCTTGAAGGGGGTGAGATCGCGGGCTTTTTCGAGTACCACACCGCGGAGCTCACCTGCGAGCGGCTGGACCGGCTGATGGTGGCGCTGGCCGAGGGCCATATGCGCCATGGCCAGGTCCTGGCCGAAGGCGGCCACGGGGCCTATACCCGCAGGGCCGTGGGGTTCGACCGGGTGGCGCTGATTCTGGCCACCGGCCCCCGGCGCAGCCTGTTGCGGGCCTCCCGCCTGCCGGTGGTCTGGGGAGCCCCCGGCGGGGACAACATGATGACCGGCACCGTGGGGCTGCTGGAGGCCATCGGGCGCCGCAAGGGGCTGCCGCCGCGGGAATATATCTGAGGGCTTCCCGGGCGCCCGGAAACGGTTCGGCGCGCCAGACAGAAGGGTCTCCGGCCGAAAATGAAACCGGCCGCCGCCGATTGAGGTCACCCGCTATTTGTGCTAAGGGTGGCCAAAACGGCACCTGCATTTCGGCGGGCTGTTGCCGCCCGAGCCCCTCGGGGACGCGGTGCCAAGGCGTCATATATTTGCCGGTGTCCCTCAACCGGTGCACAGCAGGGGGTTATGGATACGGTCCTGATCGTCCTGGGAGACGCGGAAATCCGCGACGGCCTTCAGACCAGCCTTCAGGCCCTGACCGGTTTGCGCCTGATTGCGGCCCAGGACGAAAAGACGGGGCTGGAGCGGCTTACGGGCGAAGCGGTGGACCTGCTGGTCACCGAACTGACCTTTGCCCAGGGCGACGGGCTTGCTCTGATCGCCTTTCTGAGCGTCAACCGCCCCGGCACCCCCCGGGTGGTGCTGACCGAGCGCCCGCTGCCGGGCGGCGCCCAGTGGCGCGAGGGGCTTTACTGCCTCGCCATGCCCTTCGAATCCTTCCAGCTGGCTGCAGTGGTGCGCGAGGGGCTGACGCGGCGGGGCGAGGCGGCCGGCTTGTCCCTTCGCCCGCTGCTGCCGTTGGTGGCCGAGGCCCGCAAGACCTGCCGCCTGGAGGCCAGCGCCGACGAGGGCCGCAAGGGGTATTTCTACTTCGAAAACGGCGAGCTCAACGAAGCCCATTGCGGCGCGCTGCGGGGCCAGGCGGCGGCCCTGGCGATGCTGGCCTGGGACGCGGTGCACATTCGCTTCGACAGCTTGCCGGCGCGGCGGGCCGGGCGCCGCCTGCCCCAGAGCCTGGAGAGCCTGCTGCGGCAGGTTCAGAGCCCGTCACCGCCGCCCGCCCCTGCGCGAACCGCCGAACCTCCCCCGTTGCCGGCGCCCGTGCGCCACTATCCGGCGGCCGAAAAAATGCGCCTGGGGGAAGCCCTGGCGGGGCATCTGCCGCTTTTCAGGGGGATCAAGGGCTACCAGGCGGTCGGGGTGGTGTCGGATGAGGGCCAGATCCTGGCGGCCGACGGGGTTGAAAGCGACGGCGCGACGGTTCTGCCGTATCTGGCTGCGATTCTCCACCGCATCTTCAAACCCGCCCGCGCCGCCGCCGGGAGGGCGGGCATGCAGGACTGTCACGCCCTGAGCGTCCACAGCGCAGGCGCCACCGTGCTGATTGCGGGCGGTGCGGCCAGCGCGGAAAGCGGTCTCTATCTTTTCGGAGTGGTGGAGGCCACGGGCAACTGGTTTTTTCTGAAAACCCAGCTGGCCAAGGCCGCGGCCGAGATCCTGGCGCCGGCAGGTTGAACCGAGTTCCGGCGTCTTTAAAGATGCATGACCACCGTTTTGATCTCGGTCATCTCGCGGATGGCATAGCGCGGGCCTTCCTTGCCGGTGCCGCTTTCCTTGAGGCCGCCATAGGGCATCAGATCCGCGCGCCACTGGGTGCCCCAGTTGACCATCAGGTTGCCGCTTTGCACCTGGCGCACGAATTTCATTGCCCAATCCAGATTGCGCGTAAAGATCCCGGCGCTGAGGCCGTAGCGGGAATCGTTGGCCAGCGCGATGGCCTCCTCGAGGGTGTCGAAACGGGTCAGGGCCACGGCCGGCCCGAAGAGTTCCTCGCACGACAGCCGCATGCCGGGGGCCACCTCGGCTACCAGCGAGGGGGTGAGCAGGTTGCCCTGGCGGCTGCCGCCGGTCACCAGGCGCGCGCCGCCGTCCACGGCCTCGTGGATCCAGCGCTCCACCCGGAGGGCGTCATCCCGGCGGATCATGGGGCCCATCTGGGTGGCTTCCGCCAGCGGGTCGCCCACCGTGATGGCCTCCACCCGCGGTTTGAGGGCGTCGATCAGGTTGCCGTGGATCCGGTCGCTGACCAGCACCCGTTGGGTGGAGATGCACACCTGGCCGGCATTGGCGTAGCCCGAAACGGCAACGGCGCGCGCCACCAGGTCCAGGTCGGCATCCGGCATGATGATCAGCGGCGCGTTGGCGCCCAACTCCAGGGTGACCTTTTTGATGCCGGCCACCCGGCAGATCTGCTCCCCCGCATCGCGGCTGCCGGTGAAGCTGATCTTGCGCACCCGCGGGTCGGCGCAGAGCTTCGCCCCCACGGCGGCGCCCGAGCCGGTGATGCACTGGATGCCTTCCGGGGGAAGCCCGGCTTCCAGCAGCAGGCCGGTTAAATTCAGGGCGGTCAGGGGGGTGTCCGAGGGCGGTTTGGCGATCACGGCATTACCGGCTGCCAGCGCCGGGCCGACCTTGTGGCACAGCAGGTTGAGGGGGAAGTTGAAGGGCGTGATGGCGACCACCACGCCGCAGGGCACCCGCAGGGTAAAACCGAATTTGCCCTCACCGCCGGGGGCGGCGTCCAGGGGCAGGGTTTCCCCGCTGATGCGCCCGGCTTCCTCGGCCGAGAGGGTGAGGGTTTCGGTGGCGCGCTCGACCTCCACCCGCGCCTCGCCGATGACCTTGCCGCTTTCCTGGGTGATCAGGCGGGCGAACTCCTCCTTGCGGGCGGCCAGCATTTCGGCGGCTTTGTGCAGGATGCGGGCGCGCTCGCGGGCCGTCAGGGCCGCCATGACGCCGGCCCCGCGAGCTGCCCCGGCCAGGGCGGCCTCCACCTCGACCGGACCGGCGCTGGGGACCGTGTCCACCAGGCTGCCGTCAAAGGGGTTGTGGACCGCGATGGTCTCGGCGGCCGAGACCCACTTCGTGCCGATATACATTTCCATGAGGACCTCCTTTTGTGAAACTCTGAAACCAACCTAAAATGCGAACCAAAGCCGGAGGCGTCAACCGACTGCAGGGTTGTCCGCGCCGCCGGCAGGGGAGAAGCCCAATGAACTACGAGGAGATTTTGTTCACCAGCGAGAATCCCGTGGGGATTCTGACCCTTAACCAGCCCGCCGAAGCCAAGGCCCTGGGCCTGGTCAACCGGGTGGTGCCCCGGGAGGCCCTGGAGGCCGAAACCCTCGCCCTGGCGCGCCAGATCGCCGGCGCCAGTCGTCTGGTACTGGCCATCGGCAAACAGGGGTTTTACGACCAGATTGATCAGCCCGATGACGCGGCCCTGAATTACGCCAAGCACACCATCGCCCTGAACCTGGGCGGCGAGGATGCCCAGGAGGGGATCCGCGCCTACCTTGAAAAACGGACCCCCGAATGGAAAGACCGTTGAATCGCCGCCGCTTTCTGCCCCACGGCGGCGTCAGGCCCTAATGGGATGAAGCCTTACCCTGATTCCTATTTAAATTCCCTGCGGGAAACCGCGCGCAAGATCTCCCTGGTGGGCCATTCCGCCGAGGCGCTCAAAAACAGCGTGGCGGAGCTCAGCCAGAATCTCGAGGTCCTGGAGCTCTACGGGATCGAACTGCGGATGGAGGATTACGTCGGCCGGGCGGTCCACCTCTTTTTCCTGGGCAACTACGCACCGGCCCTGCAGAGCCTCGAAAAGGCGATTTCCCTGGCCCCCGATGACCCCGCCCTCTGGACCCACAAAGGGATCCTGCTGATCCGTCTGGGGCGGCTTTACGAGGCGCTTTTGGCCGCCCAGAAGGCCGTCGGCCTGGATCCCCGCAATGCCGCCGCCCGCACCTGCCAGGCATTGGCCCTGGAGGCCGCGCGGCGCTTCGGCGAGGCCCTGGCCGCGGTGGAGGCCGGCATCGCCTGCGCCCCGGATTACGCCCCGGCCTGGGCCCTCAAAAGCGGCATCGCTTGCCGCCTGGGCCGTTATGACGAGGGGCTCGCCGCCGGCCGGCAGGCTCTTTCGCTGGATGCCGCCAACCCCACCGCCTGGTACAACCTGGCGTGCCTGTTGGCGCTCAAGGGCGAGGTGCGCCAGTCCCTTTCGCACCTGGAGCGGGCGGTCGCCATCGACCCCGCCTGCAGCGCCATCGCCCGGCGTGACGAGGACCTGGCAATTCTCAGGCAGATGCCGGAATTCCGCCGCCTCACCGCCTGAGATGGGCGCTTGACAAACGTCCGGGGTCCACATAAAAAAACCCAACCTGCGGCCGGCGAAAAGCCGGCACGCGCGGGATGGGGGAAAAAAAGCCCGCTAAAGGGGGCTTCGCAAACGCTTCAACCTGCTGTCACAGAGAGCCTGCCATGCCGATCTACGAATTTTACTGCAGCCGCTGCAACACCATCTACAATTTCTTCTCGCGGCGGATCAACACCACCAAGGTGCCGGTCTGCCCCACCTGCGGCGATGTACCATTGAACCGTCAGGTCTCGGTCTTCGCCGTCACCGGCCGCGCCCGGGAAGACGGGGAGGCCGACGATCTGCCCTTCGATGAGAGCCGCATGGAAAAGGCCATGCAGATGCTGGCCGGCGAGGCCGACAAGATCAACGAGGATGACCCCCGCCAGGCGGCCGCCATGATGCGCAAACTCTCGGATGCCACCGGCCTGGAGCTCGGGGCGGGCATGCAGGAAGCCCTGCGGCGCATGGAGCGCGGCGAGGACCCGGATGCCATCGAGGCCGAACTGGGCGATCTGCTGGAAACCGAAGACCCCTTCCAACTGCCCGAAAAAAAAGGCGCCGGCAGCCCCGGGCGCCGTGCGGCGCCGCGGCGCGACGAAACCCTCTACGACCTATAGAGCGGCGGCGTCCATCTCGATTTCACCACGGTGCTTGGGACGCGTTGCGGGTTTGGGGGCCAAACCTTGCCGCTGCAGCCAGGCGCGCCCTTCGTTGCACCTCAAATACCCTTCGCACCCCGAGTTTTGTGCGGCTGAGTTTTTGAGTGCAGCGGATGGCTACAGCAGGTGTAGCTATCCGCAACAGGTCAAGTAACCCACCTTAATTCCAACCTTTGGTTCGGTCCCGGCACCCTCTGTCCAGGGGAGTGTGGCCGTTTGAATCACCCCGGCTGCTCCGCCTTCCCCGTCCGCCCGCTTCCGATATGAATCAAAATAAGACATTATTTCATTAAGTTAGTTTCATATCCGGCAGTGGTCTGGCCGCCTGGCACCCGGCTTGCTGTTTATCGGGGGCAACCGCCGCAGACCCCATCGGTTTGCCGCCATGAAGGAGGTGAGTGCCATGACCAGACGCCGTCTGTCCCCCATTGTTGCCTGCCCGCTGGCATCCGAAGTGGGAATCCCCAGAAACTGCATGCGAAATCAGGCCTGTCAGCGCTGCGCTTTCGCCGAGTGGGTGGATGACACCTGCCCGGAGTGCGTCACGCTCCCGGCCCTTGAGGCCCCGGAAGCCCTCGCCTCTGCGGCATGAAGGTGTTTCCGGGCACCGCCTTATCGACGCCCTCCCCGTCGGGTGCCAAAAGTCGCCCCGGGGGAGGAGAGACCCGCCGCCGCACACCAGGCGTGGCCGGTGGCGAAGGAGGACCCCCATGAAAGCGTCATCCAAAACCAAAATTCAGGGATTTCAGGTCGTGGAAAAGGAATGCATCTGGATGAAGGCCGGCGTGATCAATTTCAGGATCTGTGATTCGGCTTACGACTGCAGCCGCTGCGCCTTCGACAAGGGGATGCGGCGGGCCATGGGGATCGACCCCGCGGCGCGCACCGAAAAGATCGCCCCTGAGTGGGCCGCCCATCTGCAGAAGAAATTCGCCGGCGCCGATAGGCCGTGCCGCCACAGTTTGACCGGGCGGGTGCAGGCCCCCAAAATCTGCATGCTGAATTACGAGTGCTATCACTGCGCCTACGATCAGATGCTCGACGACATGGACCTCAGTCCGTCGACCCGCCGGCCCCGGACCGTCCTGGCCGGAGGCTATCTCCTGGCCGAGGACTATTACTACCACCCGGGCCACAGTTGGGTGCGCATCGAGCACGGCGGGCGCAGCCGGGTCGGCCTGGATGACTTCGCCGCCTGCCTCTTCGGCCCTTCCCGGCAGGTCACGCTGCCGCCCCTGGGGGCCGTGGTCCAGCAGAATCAGATCGGCTGGAGCTTCCAGCGTGACGGGCGCGAAGCCGCGGTTCTGTCGCCCCTTTCGGGAACGGTCCTGGCCGTCAACCCCGACGTCCAGGCGCACCCCGAAATCCTCCATGAGGACCCGTACCATGGGGGCTGGCTCTTCATGGCGGAGCCCACACGGCCACACAAGGATTTGAAGAATCTGTTTTTCGGCGATCAGAGCCGCTGCTGGATGGAGTCCGAGTCGGAGCACCTGCTGGGCATGATGGGGCCGGAGTACGGGGGACTGGCCGCAACCGGCAGCCGCGGCATTCGGGATGTGGTGGGCGCCGTGGACCGGCTGGATTGGAATGCCCTGACCGAGCGGTTTCTGCAAACCGTGACCCGCCCCCCGGCCGGGGTGTGAAAACCGGCGGCCCGGGCGGGCCTACGGCTGGCAGAGGCGCTGGTCAAGCTGGCGCCGGCAATAGCGGCACAGGGCCAGGCGCCGCTGGTCCAGTTCGTGGACGTCGCCGGAGATATGCATCACACACAACGGGTCGGGGCAGTGGACGATGCCGAAGAGGTGACCCAACTCGTGGAGCGCCACCTTGGCGCAGCGCTCCAGAAGCGTGGGCTGGGGAGAAGCGCCCGGTCCATCTTTTTCCGCCAGGCGGCACAGCGACACCAGGGCGCATCTGCCCCCCTGGCGCGCTTCGCCCAGAACGTAGGTGAAAATCGGAACAAAAAGGTCGCCTTCCACGACCCCGATCCATTTCCGGCAGCCCGGGAAGGCCTCCCGCTCCAGGCGCTGGATGATCTTGCCGGCGTCGAACTGCATGCGACCCGCATCCAGGGCATACACCGGCGCGGGCAAGCCCGGCAGCACCTCGGCCGGCAGTCCGAAAAACGCGTGGATGTGCGCGGCCACCACCCGGGGGGCCACCGCCGGGACCCGGCCCATGGCTGCCACGCAGATTTTTTCGGTGGCTGGGCGATCGGGAGGCTGGCGAGGCGCTAGAGCTTGCCGGTTGGCGGGCGCCATATCACCTCTGCGGCCCCCGGGAGAGCTGAAGCCGCTTGATCTTGCGGTGCAGCGTCACACGGTTGATGCCCAGCACCGCGGCGGCGCGGGTGATGTTTCCGGCGCAGTCATCCAGCACCTGTCGGATGTATCCCTTCTCCATCTCCAGCAGGGACCCGCCGGGTGCCGGCTTGGTCTGAGCGGCATGCAGGAAAGCGAAGTCGTCGACCCCCAGCAGGGGCCCCGTGGACAGCACGACAGCCCGCTCGATGGCGTTTTCAAGTTCGCGGACATTGCCCCGCCAGCGATAGCCTTGCAGCATTTTCAGGGCCGCTTGGGAAATATGGTCGACCTTGCGGCCGGTTTCGTGACTGATCTTGGACAGAAAATGGCGCGCCAGCAGGGGGATGTCCTCCTTTCGCTCCCGGAGCGGGGGAATGGCGATGCGGATGACGTGGATCCGGTAGAAAAAGTCCTCCCGGAAACGGCCGGCGGCGATTTCCTTTTCCAGGTCCTTGCAGGTGGCGGTGATCAGGCGAAAGTCGACCGGGACGGTCTGGCTGCTGCCCACCCGCGAAATGCGCCGCTCCTCCAATACGCGCAGCAGGTCGATCTGCATCTTCATGCCGATCTCGCCGATCTCATCCAGAAAGAGGGTCCCGCCGCTGACCACCTCCAGAAACCCCTTGCGGGGGTGGGTCGCCCCGGTAAAGGCCCCCTTCTGGTGACCGAACAATTCGGTTTCCAGAAGGTTTTCCGGCATCGCCCCGCAGTTGAGCGCCACAAACGGGTGGTGCGCGCGGCGGCTTTTGGCATGGATCGCCTTGGCGACCAACTCTTTGCCCGTTCCGGTCTCTCCGGTCAGCAGCACCGACGTGTCCTGATCGGCCACCTGCGTGATGGTGTCGAAAACCGCCTGCATGGGGGCGGAGCGGCCGATGATGTTTTCGAAGCGGGTTTTCTTTTCCAGCTGCGCCTTCAGGTAGTTGCACTCCCGGGCCATGTCCAGCTGCTGATCGATCTTCTCCATCACCAGCGTCAAGTATTCGGGCTTGAAGGGCTTGATCAGATAATCGCTGGCCCCCTTTTTCATGGCCTCGACGGCCGATTCGATGGACCCGTAGGCGGTAATGATGACCACCACGGCGGCGGGGTATTCGGCCTTGATCCTTTCCAGCAGCTCGATCCCGTTCATCCCCGGCATCTTGACGTCCACAAAGAGCAGTTCGGCCGGACGGCCGGCCATCTTCTCCAGGGCCTCCGCGCCCGAGGCGGCGGTCGCCACGGCGTAGCCGCCGTTTTTGAACCAATGGAACAGGGATTCGCGCACGATGCGCTCGTCATCGACAACCAGGATCTCGGGTTTGCTCTTCATGGCGCGCCTTTTGGCCGGTCGTTGGCGGCATCGGTCTGGGGAAAAGTGAGCACGAAGCGGCAGCCAGCACCCGGCCGGCTGTCCACGGCGATATCGCCGCGATTCGCCTTGACCGTGTCATAGACGATGGACAACCCCAATCCCGTCCCCTGGCCGGCGGGCTTTGTGGTGAAAAACGGGGTGAAGATCTTGTCCTGGTGTTCTTCCGGGATCCCCATACCGGTGTCCGCGATCTCGATCTCAATCTGTTTCTTTTCGCGATCGCGTCGGGAGCAAACGCTCAGGGTGCCGCCATCGGGCATGGCTTCAAGGGCATTGAAGACCAGATTGAGAATGCATTGCTGCAGGCGCAGGGTGTCGCCGCTGAGGGTCAGCGGGGTTTTGGACAGGCACGTCCGGAGGGTGATCCCCTGCATCTGCATCTTGTGACGGGTCAGGGAGATCACCGAGGCGATGGTGTCGTTGACATCGATGGTCTTGGACTGCACCGGCCGTTCACGGGAAAAGGAGAGGAGGCCGGAAACGATGCGGCCGCATCGTTCCAGTTCCTCGGCCATCATGGTCAGGTATTGCCGGAATTCCGCAGCCTGGGCGGCCGGAAGCCCGTCGTCGGTGAGCATCGACTGCATCACCGAGGTGAAGGTCAACAACCCTTGAATCGGGTTGTTGATTTCATGAACGCAACCGGCCACCAACTTTCCCAGGGAAATCATGCGGTCTTCCTGGACGAGCTTTTTGAATTCCAGTTTGAGCTTCTGGTAACGGCCGTTCCAGCGGGACTCGATCTCACTGCTGATATCGCGCCAGATTTCGATCACCCGGATGATGGTGCCGTCGGGATCGATGAGCGGGTAGGTGACGATGTTTCCGAAAGATGCCTCGAAACCCGATCCGGCCATCTCGTGGATGACATGCGCGGACTTGCCCGTGCGCAGGGTCTCGATCATGGGGCACTGCAAATCGGGCCGGGCATGCGGGCAGGGCATGCTCAGCCCGTGGGAAACCTCGTAGCAGTAGGCCCCGACCACTTCCTTCTTGGCCTTGTGGACTTTTTTGAGAAACGCCTCGTTGGCTTCGACCACGGTGAAATCGGTGTTCAGAACGACAATGGCCGCATTGCTGTGCTGGATCAGGATGTCGGTGGACATCTTTTCCAGGACCACCTGGCGTTCCAGCGACTTCATGCGCTGGTCGGTCATGAACAGAGACCGCAGCAGCCGCCCGATGTTGTGTTCGATGACGCCCACCCCCTTGGGTCGGGCGGCGATCAGTTCGATGAGCAATTTGCGGCTGTTGGTCAGCTCGACGATGCTGTCGAGATGTTCGATGGCGAAAAGATCCCGATAATCGCGGGTGGTGAAAATCCCCATCTCACGGGCCAATTGAAACCCCTCGGCCCTGGGGTCGGTGTCACACACGCCGACGACGTGGATATCCAGCAGGGGGAAAGGCTCTCTTTTAAGAAGCTCCAGGAAGTACCGGCAGGCCCGCCCGCCACCGACAATGGCCAGGTTGAGGGGTATTTTCTTCAATTCCTCCCCCTCGGGGCCACGGCCGCGGTCTGACTTGGAAGAAACCACAAATTCCATGAGCTTAATTCTATGGCAAAAGGCCGATACTTTGTCAAAGGCAAAACCCGGCCTGCGCTTAAGGGCCGCGGCAAGAAATAATGCCACATCTTGCTTGTCTTTTGGCCCGTCACTGGCGTTACATCCGCCGGCACATATCCCGATATGCACCGGCGAATGTGCCTTGGTGGCGAACCAAAATCCGGCGCCATATTGTGGAATTTTTTTTTGCCGCGACCCTAAGGCCCTTGTCTTCGGGTTTTGGCGCGCCCCATCCAATATATTGCATCGCAAAAGGATCGGGCTTGTTCCGGAAGAATTGAGGGTGGTCCGCAAGAAGGCAGGGAATTGGCGGAGAAAGACAATTTGTGCAACGCAACAATTTTTACTTGACAGAGGCCGGCTGGAATTTTATCTTAAGTATGTTTCGGGAACCGCAGCCCGTTTCACGAATTTGTCCCGCATGGCAGCCAAGGCCGCAAGGCCTGGCGCCGTTGCCCCAACAAAACGGCACGTTTGGGAAAGTTTGAGAATTTTCGCTTGTCTGGGGGATATTTTACGCCGAGGCCCTGGAGGTCGATGGGTATAATTAACCCTGGCGGGCGGTGCCGGTTGCACCCATCCTGCTTTTTTTTGGGGGCAAAGCTCCTGCTTTATACCTTCCCCAGCGCCGAATTGCCGCCCGAGGAGGGTGGAATAGGGGTCAACTCCCAAATTTTATTCAATATTTGCAACTCGGAGATGGTTCAACATGAAAACTTCGGATCCAAAAACGCCGGTCGAACAGCCCAAGGACAGTCTAATCACCTCCCCTTTCCATTACCCGTCCAAGTGGCTGCAGCGGTTTGGCGACGTCCTGCTGTCGGCAACCGAACAGACCAAGGCGGCCCAGATTTACGCCAACGGCGTTTTGAAATATCTCGGAGAATTCACTGCGCCCTATTGGATCGCACTGAGTGCCTTCAACTCCACAGAGCGGAAAAAGCTGGGGCAGGTCCACCCCCTGGAGACCATGAGCGATTACATCGAACTGCTGCGGTTCAACCAGCAGGTGGCCGAAAAAGGGCTGGCCAGCACCCTGGAGTCCATGAACCTCTTTCACGCCCGCAAGGTCAGTGAAGGCTTTTTTGCGTGGCTCAACACCCTCTTGGGTCGCGAGAGCGAGGATATTGGCACCTTCACCGCCCGGCAGCGGGAGTTGATCGAAACCGTTGTCAATGGCTATCCCCAGGCCATTCGGGATATCAAACCCGAGTATGGTTTCGACTTCGAACACGGGGACTACCTGAAGGTCGCCGAAACCGAGCGCTTTTGCCTCTACCAGGTGTTTCCGCTGGCCGAAGGGGTCAATATCCGCGAAAACGGCAAACCGATTATCATCCTGCCCCCCTACGTCCTGGGAGCCAACATCCTGGCCTTTCTGCCGGGGGAAGGCAAAAGCTACGTGCACTGCTTTGCCAACCAGGGGATCCCCACCTATATCCGCATTCTGAAGGATATCGACACCACCCCGGCCGTGCAGACCATGACCGGTGAGGACGATGCGCGCGATACCCGCCATTTCTGTGAAACCCTCATGCGGCGGCACGGCCGCCAGGTCACCTTGAACGGTTTCTGTCAAGGCGGTTTTATCGCCATCCTGGATCTCCTCTCCGGCGAACTGGATGGGCTGGTGGACGCCCTGATCACCTGCGTGACCCCCATGGACGGGACCCGCAGCAAGTCCCTGATAGAATACCTGTCGCACCTGCCGCCACGCTTCCGGGACCTGGGCTATGCCGTCAAAACCCTGCCCAACGGCAACCAGGTGGTGGACGGCTCGGTGATGAGCTGGGTTTACAAGCTCAAGAGCATGGAAAGCGAAGCCCCGCTTTTCTCGCTTTATCGGGACCTGATGATGTTCGACCGGCCGGGCCGTAAAAAGGTGACCATCAGCAAGACCGCGGCCGCCATCAATCACTGGCTGATCTATGAACGCAACGATCTGCCGGTGGCCATCACCCAGCTCAGCTTCGACTCCTATACCCGTCCGGTGCAAAAGGACGGCACCCTGCCGGTGAAGCTCTTCGGCCGTTCGCTGAATTTCAAGCGGCTGGCGGAAAAAGGCATCCGCTTCCTGATGTGCTACGCGGAAAGGGACAACCTCGTGGACCCGGAGGCTGTCCTGGCGCCGCTGGACTTTGTCGATGCCGAGGTGACCGTTTTCCCCAAGGGCCATGGGGCGATCGCCACCTCCTGGTCCCTTCCCACGGACTGCGTCATTCATGACGGGAAGACGAGTCCCAACCTGCTCTGCTCCCGGGGGGCCAGCCCATCCTGCCGCATCAACCACTGCGGCGCTCAAAACTGCCGCGGGCCGGTGCGCTTCCAGCTCGACCTGGAGGAAGAGCTCCAGCCCACGGCGCCAAAAACCCGGCGGGTTGCCAAAACCAGACCCACAAGGAAGCCGAGGTGACCGCCGCCAACCGTGACCGGATCGAAGCCCGACAGGGCGATATCACCCAATTGACCGTGGATGCCATCGTCAACGCCGCCAACCAGACCCTGCTCGGCGGCGGCGGGGTGGACGGCGCCATTCACCGTGCGGCGGGGCCCGAGCTCCTGGCGGAGTGTCGCACCCTGGGCGGCTGCCCCACCGGGGAGGCGCGCTTGACCCGCGGCTACCGCCTGCCGGCGCGCTACGTGATCCACACCGTCGGGCCGGTCTACCGCGGCCACCCGCGCGACAGCCGGCTGCTGGCCGCCTGCTACCAGAACAGTCTGCAGTTGGCCGTGGACCACGGGCTGCACTCGATCGCCTTTCCGGCCATCAGCTGCGGGGTTTACGGCTACCCCATCCGCGAGGCCTGCCGGGTTGCCGTGGATACCACCCTGGCCTTCGTCGAACGGTATCCCAGCATCGAAAAAGTGATCTTCATGCTCTTCTCCCCGGGCGATCTGGCGGTCTACCAAGACTATCTCGCCCGCCGCGGCTCTATCTGATCCCCGGAGGCCCCCTGGGAAGGGCTTTCCCGCGGCCGCAAGCGGTGCTTCATTGACAAACCGAACCGATGTGGCTATCTTGCGGTCGTCTTAACAGGACG